>JBKJPD010000199.1:0-4712 GCA_046595345.1 Pseudonocardia sp. | reverse complement strand
GTCGCAGGTTCGAACCCTGCCGCGCCCACCAGCTTGACCGGGGACTTCCGACGGCTCCACCTGCGGCGCTTTGGGCGCGACACGAAACGTGACACGAGACTGCCCTACTCTTGCGAGATGGTCCCGCCCGGACCGCGTCGAGCAGGTGTCGCGGCTGCGGTCGCTGCGGATCTGCCAGCCCGCCGACGGAATCGCCGAGGCCGCCGCGCCGATCACGTTCCGGGGTCGCCCGCGTGCACCGGCTGCCAGGTTCGAGCGCACCCGCCCTGGTGTCTGGACCCGCACTGCCGTGCGGATCCGGTTGTGACCCCAACCCGGCGCGGCCGACCAGGCATGAGCCCGCGTCTCGCGCGGCCCCTACCGTTTCCCGGGTACCGACCCCTGACCGGCGAATCCACGACGGGCGCGTGGTGATCAACCGCGGCGAGCTCATGCGGCGGCTGGACATCTCGTAGTCCGCCGCCCGCCCGCATCGACCGTGAGGGCCGCAGCCTGATCACCCGCGCCGGGCTCGCCCGGATCACCGGGCTGGCGGAGGCGACGCTGACCGCGCTGTAACCGCACCCCGGCCTGGATCGCCCGGATGCGGTGTGGGCGGCGGATCAGCGCAGGCGTTGCTTATCGGTCGCACGCCTGCGATAGAGCCGCGCCGGCTTGCCGACGGTGCCTGAGCTGACCTGGCCGGTGTCGGCGAGCGAGTCGAGGAACCGGCGTCGGAAGGCGTCCTTCTGCAGTGCGCGACCGTCGATCGCCTCGTGCACCCGTTGGAGTTCCAGCAGGGTGAACTCGTCCCCGATCAACCTGCGCGGGTCCGGGGCGCGGCGGTAGAGGGCTCGCGCCCACTCCACGGCCCGCTCGACGATGTCGTCGTGGTCGAACGCCAGCCGGGTGTGCCCGCCGGGCAGGACCGGACGCGGGGGAGTGCCCTCGATTGGCGCGAGCACACCATCGGCGCCGCCGAGCCGGTCGAGAGGGACGAGGTCGACGTGCGCGACGCTCAGTACCCGACCCCGGTCGTCCCGCGCGGGATCGTCGAGGACGTACAGCTGCTCGGGCTGCTGCCCGGTCACCCTGACCTTCGTGCGCAGGGCGCGCCGCGCTGCAGCCTCCAGGGTCTCGTCGATGCGCACGAACGTGCCCGGGAGCGAATAGCGACCGGCTGCGAAGTCCGTGGCGCGTTCGTGTAGGACGACGGCGAGCGTCCCGTCCCGCACCGTGAGCAGCGCGATGTCGACCGCTACCGAGGGGTGCGGGTAGTCCTCGAGCGTCTGTCCGGAGCCGTTTCGCCACGTCACACTCGACAAGTTAGCGCACATGTGCTCTTATCAGTTAGCGCAAGTACGCGCTAACTGTTCGGGAGGGCACATGGAGATTCACGTAGGGGGTCCGACGGTCCGGGGCGGCCTGACCGTTTTCCCGGTGTTCAACGGTGCGGCGGTGAACAGTCGCGGGTACGACCTGGGCGGGGCATCGATCACCGTCGAGGAGCGGGCGGGTGCACCCGTGGTGGGCGAGCTCGTCGTCACCAACCGCGGCGCGCGGCCGGCCCTGGTGCTCGAGGGGGAGTTGTTGGAGGGCGGATGGCAGCACCGTGTCGCCGCGATGACCGTTCTCGTCGCCCCGGGAGCATCCGCGGTGATCGAGGTGCGGTGTGTCGAGCAGGGGCGGTGGAGCGGCGGTGGGCACCACGTCCGCGGTGGTGCCCGGGCCCCGGTGGTGATCCGCGCGGCCGGCGGTCAGCAGCAGGTGTGGGACCGGGTGGCCCGCTACGGCAGCAGCCCCACGCAGTCGGTGCTCGACACCACCCGTGGCCGGGCCGACGCCGCGGATGACCTGGTGCGGGGTCTGCGGCCGTGTGCGTTCCAGAGCGGTGTGCTGGTCGGGGTGGCGGGGCAGCCGTTGCTGCTGGAGGTGTACGACTCGCCCCGTACCCTCGCCGCGGTGTGGGACGGGTTGTTGCGCGGGGTCGCGGTCGACGCGGTGGACGCGCCGCCGGTGGAGACGCCGGGCCGGCGCGCCCGGCGGTTCGTACGGCACCTCCCCGATACCTCGCTGGACCCGGTGGACGGCGGCTGCGGGATGGGGTTCCGTGGCGAGTCGTCCTACATGCGGGTGTCGGAGTTGCACTGGCACGGTCGCGCGGTGGCGACGGTCGCAATCAACCTGCGGCACCCGCTGGTCGCGGCATGACCCGCCTCGACCGCGCCGTCGGGGTACTTCTCGGCGCTGCTGCCGGTGACGCGCTGGGCGTCCCCTACGAGTACGGCTCGCGGCCGCTGCCGCCGGTCGGCGAGTCTCCACGGATGCTCGGCGGTGGGCTCGGCGGCTACGCGCCGGGGCAGTGGAGCGACGACACCGAGATGGCCGGCGTGATCGCGCGTATCGCCGCGGACGGCGCCGACCTGCGCGACCCCGCCGCGCTTGACCAGGTCGCCGACGGCTTCCTGGACTGGTACGCCGCCGGGCCCGCGGACATCGGGAACCAGACGCGCGCCGTGCTGTCCGGTGGTCGGCCGGGCCCGGGCTCGGCCGTGCGGCTGGGGGAGCAGGCTGCAGCGTGGCACGCGCGCACCGGTCGTAGCGCGGGCAACGGGTCCCTGATGCGCACCGGGGCCGTCGCGCTCGCCCACCTCGGCGATGCGACGGCGATCGCCGTCGCCGCCCGCGCTGTCAGCGCCCTGACCCACCATGATCGCCACGCCGGTGATGCGTGCGTCCTGTGGTGCCTGGCCATCGATCACGCCGTCGGGACGGGGGAGCTCGATGTCCGGGTCGGACTGGAGTTCGTCGGACCGGAGTGGGCGCAGCTGCTCGACGACGCCGAGCAGGCGACACCGAGCCGGTTCGCCGGCAACAACGGGTGGGTCGTCGCCGCGCTGCAGGGGGCGTGGGCGGCCGTCCGCGGCGCCCGCAGCCTGCAGGACGGGCTCGTCGCGGCCGTGCGCGGCGGGGGAGACACCGACACCGTCGCAACGATCGCCGGTGCCCTGCTCGGTGCGCGTTTCGGTGGCAGCGCCGTACCGGTCCACTGGCGGCGCCTCCTGCACGGCTGGCCGGACCTTCGGGCGCGGGACCTGACTCGGTTCGCGGTTCTCGCCGCGCAGCACGGGGAGCCCGACCGGGAGGGATGGCCCTCCGCGCCGACGATTCCGTCCTACGCCTGCGCGCCGGGCATCACGGTCGCGCATCCCGACGACCCCGGTGTGCTGCTCGGCGCCGTCGGTGCGCTCCGACCCGGTATCGCGGACGCCGTGGTCAGCCTCTGCCGGCTCGGGGCGGGCCAGGCGCCGCTGGCCGGGGTCCGGCCGCAGGATCACGTCGAGGTGTGGCTGATCGACCGTGACGACGCGAACCTCGACCTGCCGGGGGTGCTCACCGACGCTGCCACCGCCGTCCGTGACCTGCGCGCCGAGGGCCGCACCGTGCTGCTGCACTGCGTGCACGCCGAGACGCGGACGCCGACGGTGGCCGCCGCCTACGGCGCGATGGTGACGGGCACGACGCGGGCGGCGGCGCTGGACAGGGTGTTGGCCGTGCTGACCTCCGCGCGTCCGCGCCCGTCGATCGTCGAGGGGCTACTCGCCGGGGAGGCCGAGTGACCTCAGCGTGTCGGCCAGGAGCGACCACGCGGGGGTGTCGCGTTCGGCGGGCGTCGCCTCGGAGACGAGCCGCAGGAGCCGGTCGCGCAGCTGCAGTTCGGTGTCGTCGAGGCGGTGCCGGTAGCGCTCATCGAGGAAGAACGACAGGCCCTGGTCTGCGTAGGCGAGCAGGCAGTCGAGGAAGATCTCCAGCCGCCGGGCCTGGTCGGGGATCTCGTCGCCGCCGACCTCGACGAGATCGAGCTCTCCGCCCCACATGCGCTTCCGCAGCGGGCTCGACGAGAGCAGCACGGCGGTACCGAGCCAGGACTTCCGGCGGTCCGGCGGGAGCACCTCGCGGACGTCGTGCATCAGCTCGTGGAAGTGGTCGTCGGCCAGACCGAATCCGACGAACAGCAGGTGCCGGGTCAGCAGCATCGACTTGGCGAGCGCGGAGAGCGCCTCTCGGCTCCGACCGTAGGAGAGGTAGTCCCCGCGGGTCAGCACGATCGTCTCGGGCGTGCGCACCGTGCCGTGCAGCTTGAGCAGCCAGCGCTCGCCGGAAATGACGGCCTCCTCGGGCAGCACGGCCGTTCGTCGGCCCATGTCCGATGAGGCGAACTCGTAGAGCTCGTCGTAGTTGAGGGTGACGGCCTCGCGGGTGGGGAGACCGGCCAACAGCGCGGGCGCCAGCCCGTAGTGCGCGGCCCCCGTCCGCTCGGCCACCGCCCGGGCGAAGCTCGCCCGGTCGGGATACAGGTGACGCAGGACGTGAGCCTGGTCCAGCACGTCGAGCTGTTGGAAGTCTCGTCGCTCGTCGTCGGGGAGCCTGCCCGTGGCGAGGTCCGCGAGGAGGTCGGTCCACAGCGGCAGGCCCGCTGTCGCCGAGACCCCTGCGCCGATGAACGGGACCAGGCGCCCGGCGCGGGCGTGCCCGGCGAGCGTACGGGCGCGGTCGACGAGCGCGCCGTCGAGTTCGCACCACGTCCGAGCGTCCGCCCTGCGCAGCGCGTGGGCCTGCGCGAGGTCGGCGGGCCGGCGCAGGACAAGGGCGACGTCGACGTGCTCGGTCTCCGCGATCGCGCCGGCGGTGTCGAGGACGGTGCGGATGAGCTCGCCGCGGAGCTTGTCGCC
>JBKJPD010000154.1:0-10856 GCA_046595345.1 Pseudonocardia sp. | reverse complement strand
CTCGTAGTTGCCGATGAACTTGTCCATCACCGACGGGTCGACCAGCCCGCGCTCGGTGAGGAGCTGCTCCAGGGCTTCGGTGCGCAGCGAGGGCGCGATCCGCTCCGATGTCGTCATGCCTTCTCCAGGTAGCTCTCGAACAGCTCGATGGTGAGTGCGAAGTGCTCGGCGTCGGCGCCCCACAGCTCACGGGAGTCGAAACGCACGGTGTAGACGTGCTGCGGGTTCTCGCCCTGGAACACCGCGTGGGTGTCCGGCAGCAGGTGGGCGGGCTGGACGGCCTCGACGACGCCGCTGTGCCCGCGGATGTAGCTCGGGAGCTTCGTCGGCCCGTCGGACGGGGTGCTGCGGGCGCGCACGGTGTCGCCGACGGCGAAGGCGGGCGCCTCCTCGACGGTGCGCAGCGAGCCTGCCGCGGTGGGCGCGTAGTCGGGCTTGTTCGGCTCGGGGACCGCGGGCTCCTCGACGTCCTCACCGGCGTTGCGACGCGCGCGGGCGTCGACCGCACCCGGTGCGAGGATGGCGGAGTCGGTGAGCATGAGCTCGGCGGCGTTGAGCCAGCGGCCGTAGTAGCCGTCGTCGAAGTAGGCGGGGCTGTCGAGGCGCTCCAGCGCATGGCGGAACGCATCGAGGTTCTGGCCGGACACCCGGCCCATCGTGAGCAGGGTCAGCGCGAAGGCGCGGCCCTCCCACGATTCGGCGAACACCGCCTCGTCCCGCGCCGGGGCCTTGACGGAGCCATAGCCCCCGGCCCCTCCCATGTCGGCGATCCCGTCCATCACACTTCCCTTCTTACTGATGCAGAGATGTAGATGGCGTTTACCATAGTGGACGTTTGCTCGTCGGCACCATCGTCACAGCCGCTTCGCGAGGTCGTGCAGGGCGGCGACGAAGCACTCGATCGGGGCCGTCGCGACGCCGGCGCCGACCTGTCCGGAGCCATCGGAGGCGTGCAGGATTCCAGTAGTCACCTTCGGGGTGATTCCCAGCTCGACGACCTTGCGAACGTCCACGCCCAGTGGTGTCCCGCTGAAGCTCATCGCCGGGAGGATGAACCGCCTGCTCGCGCCGACGCAGATCGCCCGGAAGCCCTCGGTGGCCGCGGCGGCGTCGGCCATCGTGCCGCCGAGGAAGGACGCCACGGCGGGGGAGTTCCCAGCCGCGGGCCCGCCCATCCCGGTCAGTTCGAGCACGGCACTGTCGCCGATGTCGGGGGCGGCGGTCGCCGGGCCCTGGCCGGCGTTGTAGAGCGCGTCACCCACCGGTGGTGCGGCGGTGATGTGCCAGTCCGGCGATCCGGCGAGCTTGATCCCGAAGGTGGTGCCGTTGCGCGACATCGTCGTGACGATGCTCGACCCCGTGACCTGCTCGGCCCACAGCTGCAACGACTTGGCCGCGGCCATGGCCAGGTTGAGGAAGAACAGGTGGTTGCCGCTGAGGTAGGTCGCGAACGGCACCCGGGCGGCGTCGGGCAGCGCGGCGATGTGGGGCAGCCAGGTGCGGGTGAGCAGGTTGCTGGCGGCCTGGGTGCGCATGTGCAGGTCGTCGCCCATGGTGATGCCCTGGGCGGCGATCGCGAGAATGTCGAGCGGGCCGGACCGTTGCAGGATCGACGCGACGGCCGGGCCACCGATGTCGGCGAGGAACCGCAGGCGAGCGATGGCGGCGTCGGTGTCGCGGCCGAACCAGGCCACCTCGCCGGGCCCCTGGTTGAGCGGGGAGAACGCGCGGGTGCCGCCCTCGCGGTTCTCCACGACGAGCACCGGTGCGGACGGGCCGATCGCGCTGGCCATCGGCACCACGGTGTCGTGGTGGTTGGCGGCGTCGAGGACGATCACACCGCGGGCGAGCAGGTCGTGGGCCTCCGCGATGTCGGCGGCCCAGCCCTCGGCGACGGTGGCGGCTCGCAACGAGCGCCGCAATGGATCGCAGTGCTCGGCGTAGGGCAGTGGCGGGCCGCAGTGCAGCAGCATCCGGCCCTCGACGCCCGGGACGACCTCCCCGACGGTGGCGACCCCGACGTGCTGCGGCACGCCCTCGTCGAGCCTGCGGAGGACCTCGGCGTTGGCCGCGTCGATCCCCGCCCCATTGATACCTGTCGCGGCGTCGCCGTAGAGGTGCTCGAGCGCCGCGACCGCCGCGAGGTCTCCGCCTGCGGGGATCCGCCAGTCGACGTGCTGGACCGGACGGCCCTGGACGCGAACGGCGTCGGCGAACATCGGCAGGCCGATGTTGACTACGGCGACCTCGTCGGGAAGCACCAGCTGAGTCATGCCCCGCCCTTCCGTCGGATAGTGGACGCTCAGACACTATCGGACAACTGCGCCGTCACCCCGACGGCGCGGTGAGCGGGCCGTATCAGCTCGCTGATCGTGCGAATCACCGCTGCCGGGAGATGCCAGGAACATTCAGGGTTGGGGATGTCGCTCAGGTCGCCGGCAGCTGACCGTCGAGCCAGGTGACCAGGTCCGCGACCACCTCATCGCGGTTGGTCTCGTTGAACACCTCGTGGCGGGCGCCCTCGTAGAACCGGGCGGTGACGGCGGCGCCCGCGGCCCGGTAGCGCTCGACCAGCGGGTGCAGCGCGGCCAACCCGCCGTTGACAGGGTCGGCGGTACCGGCGATCACGTAGAGCGGCAGCCCGGCGCGCACCCCGGTGGGATCTGCCAGCCGGGGGGCGGCCGCCACGATGGACTGCACCCCCTCGACATCGAGACCGAACCCGCACAGTGGGTCGGCGACGTAGTCGTCGACCTCGGTGTCGTCGCGGCTGAGCCAGTCGAAGGCGGTGCGCGCGGGGGCGAACGGGGCGTTGAAGGCGGTGAGGTCGAGTTCGGTCGTCGTGTCGATGGAGCCGGCCAGCAGGTCGAACGCGGCTGTGCCGGACAGGACGGCGGCCGTCACGTCGTCGGAGTGGTCGAGCAGGTACTGCTGCACCACCCACGACCCCATGCTGTGGCCCAGCACCACGACCGGGCGGTCGGGGCGCTCACCGATGGTGCTGCGGACGACGAGGGCGAAGTCGGCGACCAGGCCGTCCCAGCCCCTGGTCCCCAGCGATCCGAGCGGGTCACCGGCGATCGCTGCGGTGCGGCCGTGCCCGCGCTGGTCGACGCCGAGCAGGTCGATCCCGACCGCGTTCAGGGCGCGCCCGAGGCGTTCGTAGCGCATTGAGTGTTCGCCCATTCCATGGGCGAGGACGACGGCGGCGCGGGCGGGAACGTCGGTGGTCCAGCGCTGCCCGATGAGGCGGGTGCCGTCCGAGGTGCCGACCATGAGCGATGAGCGGGGCATCGGGGCAGGATAGGCGCTCGGATGGTGGACGCTGTTCGGCTCCTGGGTGATGGGGTTCGGTACGCAGCCCGGTGACGCAGCCCGGTGACGCGGTGCGCGGTGTCGTGAGGGGTGGCAAGCTCGGCCCCACCGACTCGAGGAGATCCGTGCTGGCCCGCGTGCTCGACACAGTGCTCGACCGCACCATCGCCCCCGGTTACTCCCGCCTGGGCTATCTTCTGCGTTCCCCGAGCTGGACCGGTGAGCTCGCCGATCCGGCCCCGGACGCGCTGACCGGGCGGGTCGCGCTGGTAACGGGGGCGAGTGCGGGGCTGGGCACGGCGACCGTCGCAGGACTGGCGCGACTCGGGGCCACCGTGCACCTCGTCGTGCGGGACGCCGGGCGTGGCGAGCGGGCCCGGGCCGCGGTGGCTGCCACGATCCCCGGCGCGGACCTGCACGTCACGCTCTGCGACCTGAGCAGTCTCGCCGACGTCCGTCGGGCCGGCACCGAGCTCGCCGGTATCCGGCCTGACATCGTGGTCCACAACGCGGGGGTGCTGCCACCGGCACGGATGCTCACCTCTGACGGGCACGAGCTCGCCTTCGCCACCCACGTGCTCGGCCCGTTCCTGTTGACGGCGCTGCTGGCGCCCGCGCTTGCCCCGGACGGGCGGGTGGTGTTCGTCTCCTCCGGTGGCATGTACGCGCAGAAGCTGGTGCTCGACGACGTCGAGTCCACCCGCGAGCCCTACAACGGCACCGCCGCCTACGCGCGCACCAAGCGGATGCAGGTCGTGCTCGCGGGTCTATGGGGGCGCCGTCTGCGCGAGTCCGGTGTGAGCGTGCACTCCGTGCACCCGGGCTGGGCCGACACCCCCGGCCTGACGAGCTCGCTTCCCGCGTTCCGCACTGTTCTCGGCCCGCTGCTGCGCACGGCCGAGCAGGGCGTGGACACCACGGTGTGGCTCACGGCCGCGCCGGCCACCACCATCGGGACCGGGCTGTTCTGGCACGACCGGCGTCCCCGGCCCGAGCACTACCTGCCCTGGACGCGGGAGAGCGCGGCGGACCGGGCCCGGTTGTGGGACCTCTGCGAGCTGCTCACGGCCTGATCTCAGATGCTGGCCGGTGGCGGGCCCAGCAGGGCGGCCGCAGCGCGGCGGACGTGCTCCCGCACGGCGTCGGAGTCGGCGGCGGGCCGCGGGCCGGAGCGCATCAGCGCGATCCCGAGCAGCCAGGCCAACAGGAGCTCGGCGCGGAGTACGGCGTCGGCCCGGTCGTCGGTGTCGACCAGCGCTGCGAACGCCGACGTGTAGGCGGCCCCCAGCTCGGCCCGGATATCCTCGCCCGCCCCCGAGCTGCCCGCGCCCCGCAGCACGGCCAGGAACGGCTCGGCCGCCCGCGAAGGCTCGGGATCGAGCATGGCGGTCAGCGTTCGCTCCAGCAGGTCCTCCCGCGGTCCATCCGCCAGCAGTTCCAGGGCCTGCCCACGCAACGCCTCGGCGAACAGGCCCTCCTTGTTGCCGAAGTAGCGGAACAGCAGTGCCTGGTTCACCCCCGCCCGGTCGGCCACGGCGCGCACCGTCGTGCCGTCGAAGCCCTCAGCGGCGAACAGTTCGCGAGCTGCGGCGAGCAGCGCCCGTCGAGTGGCGGTGGAGTCCCGGGTGCGTCCCGGCGCCGCGTCCGTCGGTGTCATCTGCCCCTCCCCGTGCGTCGACGAGCGGATCAGAACACACGGGGTGTGGCAACTGTGCGTGGCGGGTAGTCCGGAGCCGATGAGAGGGAGGTGTGCCCGATGGCACGCGACTACGAGGAGCAGGCCGACGACGTCGAGCTGGGCGCCGCGGTGCAACTCGACAACGCCGAAACGCTCGAGGGCGCGGTGGACGGCGATGCCCTCGACGCCGGGTACATACCGCCGGACCGTCCCTTCGGTCTCGAGGAGGACAACGTCACCACCGCCGGCATGCTCGAGGGGGACTCGCTCGACGAACGGTTGCGCCGCGAGAACCCCGAGCAGGAGCAGGAGGTCGACCCCGACCGGGCCGGCCGGCTCACGATCGTCGGTGAGGGCGCCGGTCTGGAGACGGCGAACGCGTTGGAGGGTGAGGACGTGGGGATCGACGGCGCCGCGGCGTCCGCTGAGGAGGCGGCCATGCACGAGTACCCCGTCGACGCGCTGCGGGAGACCGAGCCGTCGATGG
The DNA here is from genome assembly GCA_046595345.1 of Pseudonocardia sp. GTDB lineage: Bacteria > Actinomycetota > Actinomycetes > Mycobacteriales > Pseudonocardiaceae > Pseudonocardia. The sequence continues at coordinate 5,376 of JBKJPD010000154.1, read as the reverse complement.
CGGGCATGCTCACAGACCCCGAGCTCGACGCGCAGCTCGGCGAGGACCCGGACACCTCCCGGGCCGCCCGGATCGATGCGGCCCGCGACGCCGACGGCGCCGCCGCCGCCGCGTCGGGCCTCGACGACGTGGGCTCGGGTTCAGGTCTGTAGAGCCGGGCCGCGGTCCGCAAAGGGGTCGCGGCTTCTCTCCGGCCTACACTCGGGGAGGTGGAACGTCCGGGTCTGATGCGCTGGCTGTGGTACGCGGTGGGCGGCGGTTTGCCCCCGCGTCACCGGGAGTGGGTGCTCCACGACCTCACGACGCGGCGGTGGCGACTGCGCTCGCTGTTCCGGTCGCTCGTGCAGATCCTGCCCGCCGGGCTGCTCATCGTGGCGTTCCTGCCCAGCGAGCTATGGGTGCGGCTGATGGCCGTCGCCGGCGGGATCTGGGTGGGGATGATCTACGCGCTGGCCTATCTGGACGAGGTCAGCGAGCACCGGGCGTTGAAGGCCGGGTTCGCGCGGGGCACCGTGAAGGCGGTGCGGGACGAGGCCGACGCGGTGGGCCAAGAGGCGGCGGCGCGGTACGCGGAGCGGTACCGGGCCCCTACTCCGCCCGGCTCCGGGTGATCTTGGCGATCTCGATGTCCAGATCGACCCAGTTCTCCTCGTCACCGAGCGCAACCATCGCGATCGTGGACTCGACGAAGTGGCCGAGCAGGTCGCGGTCGACCTCGAGCACAGCGCGCCCGCTGGTGGAGCGGATCTCGATCTCCACGATGTCGTAGCCGTGCACCAGCTGCGGGCTCATCCGGATGTCACCGAATCCGGCGGGACCTGCCAGCGACTCGACGACGAGGTCGCGGGCCAGTAGCCACTCGACCCACCGGTTGTGCCTGGTCCGGACAGCGAGGGTGACGGCGAAGGGGTCGGCAGTGGAGTAGCTCCACCGCGTCACGACCGGTGCGGGCTGACCGTGCAGCACAGTGAACATGTCCTGCTGGACCGAGTCGGTGTTCATCTTCGTCGCCCCCTGCGGTTCTGCGGCCGACGCTTTTGCGACGGTCTCACAGGGGGAATCGCCGCGGACGGCCGGAACGCTGCACCTCGACGCCGTGTTCACTCGAACTGGTGATTCGTTCGGTATCTCAGCACTTTTAGTAACGGGTCTACACCGTTCAGGTGGCGGGCCAGCACCTCGTGCAGCTGAGCGGTGCTACGGAAGACGACGGGCGGATCGATCCGGCGGATCGCGCCACCGGGCAGCAACAGGTAGTTCACGGGCCGGATCGTCGTCGGCGTCGACACCGAGCACCTCGACCGCACCCGGCTCATGCAGGTAGGCCTGCAGCACCGGGATCTCCTCGCGGCAGGGCGTGCACCAGGACGCCCGGACGTTGAGCAACACCGGCCGTCCCGCCGCCGCGGGGCCGGAGTGCGACGGCAGGCGCCGCCGCCGCCGGTGCGACGGCGCGGACCAGGATCCGGGGTCGGGCCGGGCGCGATCGGTGGTCTTCATCGACCTGTCCGACGACGCGGCCAGGCTCTGGACGCGACGTCAGCGGTGTTCTGTTCCGTGGAGTTCGGTAGCGACGATCTTGAGTGTCAGTGCTGTTCAGCGCTGTTCGGTGGTGACGACCCAGATACCGGTGGGGCCGGTGCGGACCGGTTGGGCGAGGGTGAGGGTGACCTGCTCGCCATCGGTGCTCCGTACGGTCATCGCCGTGGGGTCGGTCGCGCTGGTGGTGGTGGCGACGCCGGTCCAGCCGCGGGTGGCGGCCACGTAGGACAGCGCCACGTCCGACGGGTTCAGCAGCCACGGCTGGGACCCGCCGTCGACGCCCATCTGCAGGGCCGCCGCTTCGGCGGGGGACGGCGCGGGCCACGGCAGCTCGATCGGGCCGGCCTCGGCCGTGTCCGGGACGACGGGCGCGGTGGCCGGGGCAGGTGCCGGGGCCGGGGTGGCGGCGGTCCCGCACCCGGCGACCAGCAGTCCGGTGACGAGTGCGGCGGCGACCGGCAATGCCCGGCGGAGAGCGATCACCCCGGTGAGGGTAGATGCTCGGTGGCCACGTCGGGCCGCCGGACATGCGCACGTCCGGGTGGGGCTGCGTCGCGGGCATCACTAGGGTGCAACCGGTTCCGATTGTGGTGAGCGGCCCCAATCGGTTCGCAGCCCGACCGCGGTTTAAGCCCGACCGCGGTTACAGCCCAACCGCGGTTACAGCAGAGCGGCGACTTCCCGAGGTGACGCATGAACCCGTCGGTACAGGCCTTCTACGCCGCACGCGAGTTCCTGTTGACGCACCGGGAGGACTACGACACCGCCCTACGCGACTTCCGCTGGCCGGAGATCGACGAGTTCAACTGGGCGCTCGACCACTTCGACGCCGTGGCGGCCGATCCGGTGCGGGGGGCCGCTCGGGCGCTGTGGATCGTGGAGAATGACGGGTCGGAGCGGCACTGGACCTATCGACAGCTGTCCGCCCGCTCGAACAAGGTGGCCAACTGGCTGCGCGCCCACGGCGTCGCGCGCGGCGACCGGATCATCCTGATGCTGGGCAACCAGGTCGAACTGTGGGAGACGCTGCTCGCCGCGATGAAGCTCGGCGCCGTGGTCATCCCGGCCACCACGCTGCTGCACGCCGACGACCTGCGCGACCGGCTCGACCGCGGCGCGGCGAAGCACGTGATCGTCGGGGGCGTCGATGCCGTGAAGTTCGAGGGCGTCGAGGGCGACTACACCCGGATCGCCGTCGGCGAGGGACGGGAGGGCCTGGGTTCTGCTTGGCTGAACTACGACGACGCGGCCGACGCGGCCGCCGAGTTCGTCCCGGACGCGGTCACCCATGGTTCGGACACGTTGCTGCTCTACTTCACCTCCGGCACCACCGCAAAGCCCAAGCTGGTGGAGCACACGCACGCGTCCTACCCCGTGGGGCACCTGTCGACGGTGTACTGGATCGGGCTCGAACCCGGCGACGTGCACCTCAACATCTCCTCGCCCGGCTGGGCCAAGCACGCGTGGAGCAACGTCTTCGCGCCCTGGATCGCCGAGGCCTGCGTGCTCGTCATGAACTACCCACGCTTCGAGGCGGAGACCGTACTCGGGGTGCTGGACCGCTGCGGCGTCACCAGTTTCTGCGCGCCCCCGACGGTGTGGCGCATGTTGATCCAGGCCGACCTGTCGAGCCTGGTGCACCCGCCGACCAAGGTCGTCGGGGCCGGGGAACCCCTCAATCCCGAGGTCATCGATCAGATCGAGAAGGCCTGGGGCGTGCGGATCCGTGACGGGTTCGGGCAGACCGAGACGACGCTGCAGATCGGGAACCCGCCGGGGCAGTTGGTCAAGCCGGGTTCGATGGGCCGCCCGATCCCGGGCTACGCCGTCGTGCTGGTCGACCCGGCCACCGGGGAGCTCGCCGACGAGGGCGAGATCTGCCTCGACCTGGCGCAGCGTCCGCTCGGGCTGATGGTCGGCTACGCCGGTGATCCCGAGCGCAACGCCGAGGCGATGGCAGGCGGGTACTACCACACCGGCGACGTGGGCTCCCGCGACGCGGACGGTTACATCACCTACGTCGGGCGGGCCGACGACGTGTTCAAGGCCAGCGACTACCGGATCTCCCCGTTCGAACTGGAGAGCGTGCTCATCGAACACCCGGCAGTGGCCGAGGCCGCGATCGTGCCGTCGCCGGACCCGGTGCGGCTGGCGGTCCCGAAGGCCTATGTCGTGCTCGCTGCCGGTTACGAGCCGACCGAGGAGACCGCCCACGCGATCCTCGAGTTCGCCCGCGACAACCTGGCGCCCTACAAGTGGATCCGACGCCTCGAGTTCGCGGAGTTGCCCAAGACGATCTCCGGGAAGATCCGCCGGGTCGAGCTGCGGGGCCGCGAGGCTGAGCTCCACGCGGACCCGACGGCGGCACTCCCGGGGGAGTTCACCCTCTCGGACGGGGGATCTCGGCGAACAGCAGCAGGGGACCGTTGATCGATCGCACACAATTCGTTGCCGGCCGACGGATTGAGTCGGCCGCATACCGGGTACTTGTCGACTAGCAGCGACGTGAACCGGAATGACCGGAGCGCGGGCAGGTTTGGGGGAACCGTGAGCGACGCACAGGGTAGGCCTCAGCCGATGGCTGATGTCATGGCGGAGATGCCGGAGGTGTGGCGACGGCTGTTGGTCGCTCACGTGCCCGACCGGCTGGGACGCTGCACGGCGTGCCGCAACTCCAGCGGGTCGGGCGAGCGGTGGCCGTGCTCGCTGAGCCGGATAGCCACTGACGCGCGGCGCGTCTACGAGCTCCAGCTCGGTCAGGCGGTCGGCGGGGAGTAGTGGCCCTGCTGAAAATGTCCGGGCCACATCTCGTGCGGGATACGGGTGGTCTCCAGCAGTTCGCCGATGGTCGACCACTCGTCGCGGCCAAGGCGGGCCAGCGGCCGGAGCTTGTCGATCGACGGGAGTCCGCCGCGGAGCGGGTCCCCGTCGAACACGTCGGTGGTGATCGACGCGTGTACGACGCGGCCGATCACCACCGTCGAGTCGCCGAGCTCCAGTGCCTGGTGAAGCCTGCATTCCAGTGCCACCGGTGATTCCGCCACCCGCGGCGGGGCCACCACCCGGCTCGGCTCCGGCGTCAGACCCACCTCGGTGAACTCGCTGACGCCTGCCGGGAAGTTCGTCCCCGAGGCGTTCACCTGCTCGAACAGCGGCTCGGTCGCCAGACAGACCACGAACTCGCCGGTCGCCAGCACGTTGCGCAGGGAGTCCTTCTTCCCGACGCTCGTGAACTGGATCATCGGTGGGTCCACGCAGGAGACGGTGAAGAAGGAGTGCGGCGCGAGGTTGTCGACGCCGTCGGCGGAGCGGGTGCTGACCCATGCGATGGGGCGGGGTACCACCACCGAAGTCATCAGCTTGTAGAAGGCCCGGGCCCCCACGTCCGTGGGATTCAGGTCGGTACGCATGCGTTGATGATCCCCCGCTGCGGTGCCGCCTGCCGAGTCCGACGTACCGTTGCGGGAGTGAGATCGCGCGCATGGGTCCGTCCGGCGGGTCTGATGCTGGGCATGGTCGCCGACGCAGTGTTGGGCGACCCCCACCGGGGGCACCCGGTCGCCGGCTTCGGCACCCTCGCCGCGGCACTGGAACGGCGCATTTACGCCGATCGCCGGGCGGCGGGCGTGGCGCACACGATGGTGCTGGTCGGGGCAGCGGTCGCGCTGGGAGCCGGTGCGGAGGCAGCGGGACGGCGCAGGCCACTGGTCGGCGTGGCGCTCACCGCCGCGGCCACCTGGGTGGTGCTGGGCGGGTCGTCGCTGGCTGCCCACGGCGCCGCGCTGGCCGACGAACTGGACGGCCCCCCCCACCCCCGCGGGTCGGTACGAACGG
>JBKJPD010000105.1:0-3897 GCA_046595345.1 Pseudonocardia sp. | reverse complement strand
CCTTCTCCGCATAGGGCACATCCAGATACACCCGCGCACGCGTGGACCGTGCCGCCTGCGGGTACTCGACCATCCCTACTCCCCCGTCGCCCAGCCCTCTGCCTGCAGTTGAGGATCGCACCCGGCACCGACAAGAACGCGGCGCTACTCGGACGTACGGGCCCGCCCGCTCGGCCTGGACCGGATCGGCGGTCCGCGACCACCCATAGGGTTGCGCGCCGCCAGCGCAACGGCCGGGTGTCGTCGGGTTCGGGGAAGTAGCCGACGTTGCTGGCCCGGTAGCTTCGCCCCCGGCGGGCGGACCCTCGCCTCCGCCAGCGATGACAACACCGTGATCCTGTGGGACCTCGATGCCGCCCCTTCGATCCAGCGGATCTGCACCAGCACCCACGGAGCCCTCACAGCCGAACACTGGAACCAGGCACTGCCCGACCTGCCCTACCACCACTCATCCTGCTGAACAGGCGATGCCGTCGGTCCGCTGGCCGCGCTCCAGGGCAGCGAGATACAAGCGAGTAGCCACCGATTCTGCGTCCTCGGTCATGGGGTCGGTGTAGGTCTGGGCGCCGGGCAGGTTCGCGGCGTAGCGGCGCGCGGCATGCCCAAGGGTGGCCATCAGGCCTGCCGATCGCTGGATCGGTGACTTTGCAGCCCAGGCGAGGTGTTTCACGTTCTCCGGCAGCTGACGCGCGCATGCAATGCGCAACGCGAACTTGTCAATTTGTCGCCCATCGTGTTCGCCGAACAGTGCCGGAGGCGCGAAGTTCTCGGCGACCCGCCACCAGCGGGTCGTTTGGAAGACGTGAATGAGCTGGTCCGAGTAGCTGTCAAGCAGGGCAGGATAAAAGTGTGGGACAAGTCGGTTGTAGCGGAAATTTGCTGCCGATTCGGTGCGGATCAGCCGATCGAGTTCGTCGCACGCTTCGGTGGCGTCGGCGGGCAGATCGGTGAGCTTCCGACCCCCTCCGAGAATGGCATCCGCACCACTTCCGGTCAGGATGGCGCCGAGCCCGTCGATGGTGTCCAGGATCCGCACGGCCGCGCGAACCGGGATTCCTGCGGTCACTTCCCACAGCTCCGAGGTACCGAGCAGGCGAATCACATCGTGGGAGAGCTCAGCGACGTCGCCCTCGGTCAGTCGGATGATGTTGTGCCGCAGGTTGAGAGCAGAAGCCGCGGCCACAGCGTTGGGTTCGTCGGACTGGTGATCGGTGACGATGGTGATGGCGACTGGGCGCGCGCCGAGGTCGACGGCGACCGACGCCACGTAGATCGAATCAACGCCGCCACTCAACAGAACGGCAGGGGTACCGCCGAACCGATCGAGAACCGCGGCGATACGAGACCGGGCCTCTGCGGCGACGAGGTTCGCGGCGGTATCCGGATCGATGACAGTGCGAGCACCGGGGTTCGGGGCCGCGATGTCACCCAGCAGGTCCGCTACGAACTGCAGCGGCTCGGAGGTCTGCGCTTCCTGGTCGGTTGCGTCGGTCATGTCCACCCTTCGAGTTGAAGTTCTATGCGCGGATGAGGCGGCGCCATCATCACGGTTCTCCTCGGGGTCGGGTGCCCTGACACGGCTGGCCGCGACCAGCGAGCGGATGGCCGTGCCGATCTTGCCCGACGCGGCCGACAACGCCGAGATGCGACCTGCTCGGCGTGCTCGGCGTGCTCTTACGAATGCGCCAAAGCGAGGCCCGCATCATGCCGACGCAGCCACAGGTTCCGGACCGGAGCCTTCGATACCCGGCTCTGAGCTGGGCCTATGCCGGCTGTGAGCGTGCGACTCACCCCGACCACGATTCCGGCGGGTCACTGTCGAATGGAACGGCCGTCAGATATCCGGAAGAAACGCACCAAGATGAGGGCGAAACTCGTATGAATTTAAGCCGTGTTAATGAAGTCGGCAGTGGCGGGCAGCGCGGCACTGGCACTGATGGGAACGTTGACCGGGCTGGCATTACAGCAACGGGGCGATCGTAGGCGCATTCACCAACCCGGCCGGCCCAGCAGGGGGCCCTGATCGCCGGCGTCGGAGTCGGAGTGAACTGCTTAGTACTCCAGCCGTAGTTCGTTATATCCACTCGTGGGCGGCTGCCTGGCGTCGGTAGTGGCTGGTCCGGGCGCGGTGTTGATGGCGTCGAGGCCAGTGTGACCAGGTTTCGGGGCAGGCCAGGGAGCGGCCAGGCTCGATGACCAGGACGGTGAGCAGCCGCCGGATCTCGTTGCAGGTCAACGCGATCAGTCCGGTTGCGGCGGGCTGATCGGTGTATGTGTGTGTGCGGCGATCACCGCGAGCAGGGCGTGGGCGATCATCGCGAGCAGGGTCCAGCGTTGCCAGGAGGTCCAGAGGCGGACCTGGTGTTTCGTCGAGCCCGGCGAGGCCTTTGCCGGCCTGGAAGGATTCCTCGATTGTCCAGCGGCGTCCGGCGACCCGGACGAGTTCCCGTAGCGGGACCGGGTTCGGGGAGTAGCAGCGGTAGAACGCCAGCTCACCGGTGACGTGGTGGCGTCGCACCATCAGCCACCAGCATTGCGAGTCGTCCGGGTCGGTGTGGCCGGCTGGGTCGGGGTGAGCGATCAGGGCCCAGTCGTAGAGGCGTTCGCCCTTCACGCCGGGCCCGGCAGAGAGCCGCTGCCAGGCTCTTCTCGGCAGACCGGCGGTCAGATGGTCGGCCCTGATCAGCCCCGCCTGAGTGGGGACGCGGCGGTCGCAGCCGATGGCCAGCACGTAGCCGACCCGGCGGCACTCCAACTCGACACGCAGGCCGGGATCGGCGCCGTAGACCTCGTCGCCGGCGACCCACCGGGCTGGGACGCCGGCGTTGAGAGTGCGGACGATCATGCCGGTGGCCAGCGCCGGTTTGGTCTCGAAGCCGATGTCGGTGGGCACTCCGGCCGCGGCGCACCGCTGGTGGTCCTCGGTCCACGAGCGTGGGAGGTAGAGCTCGCGGTCGATCATCGCGTGCCCGCGGGCGCCTGCGTAGGTGAGGTAGACCGCGACCTGGGCGTTCTCGATCCGACCGGCAGTGCCGGTGTACTGGCGCTGCACCCCGACCGTGCACACGCCCTTCTTCAGGTCGCCGGTCTCGTCGACCACCAACACCGCATCCGAGACGCCCAAGTGCGTGGTGACGTAGTCGCGCAGATCGTCCCGCACACCGTCGGTGTCCCAGCTGGCCCGGTTGAGTAGGTGCTGCATGCCGTGCGGATCGGTGTCGCCGGCGTGCTCGGCGATGGTGCAACAGTTCTTCCGCGGCAGGTCAGCGAGCAGCCCGAACAAGAACCCGCGGGTCCGACGGCGGGTCTCCACCCGGGCGAACCGGCCGGCCATCCGATCGAGGAGCCTGTCGGTCTCGGCCTGCCATCGGACACGTTCTACGCTGTGACCCACGGCCACTGCTTGATCTTCGGAAGTCCACACAACCGACGAGGATCACGCGGTGGCCGTCCCACGTCCGGGACCGCCACGCCGACAAGATCACGATCTACGGCTGGAGTACTAGCCCCTGCGCCCTGCGTCCGGTCACTGCTCGAGCCGTGCCAACTCGTCCTCGTAGGCGAACTGGACCTGTTCGCGGTAGTCGAGGCGGCGCTCCCGTCGGTCGAGCTGCTCCTCATAAACATCCAGCGCCAGCTGACGCTCGTCGAGATCTCTAGTGCGCTCGTTAACGCCTCGCCGTGCCACGGCAACCCTCCCCCACGCCTCCTCCAAGTCCCGTCTCGCTGCACCCCGACCCCAAATCGCGAGCCCAACGATGACCAGAGCCCCGAGCGCTGTGATCGCTAGCTGCATGTGACACACCCCGACATGACAGGAGGAGACCGGTACCTACCTCACCAACCTACATCTCGTGATGCCGTTTTGCAATTGCACTTCGCAGGACTGGATCGCAG
>JBKJPD010000157.1:0-19056 GCA_046595345.1 Pseudonocardia sp. | reverse complement strand
CCACCCGAGCGCCTTGAGGAGCACGGTGACCGGCTGGCGGCGCTTGCGGTCGATACGGACGCCGACGGTGTCACGCTTGTCGACGTCGAACTCGAGCCACGCACCACGGCTCGGGATGACCTTGACCGAGTAGACGTCCTTCTCGGTGGTCTTGTCGATGTTGTGATCGAAGTAGACACCCGGCGAGCGGACGAGCTGCGACACGACGACGCGCTCGGTGCCGTTGATGATGAAGGTGCCCTTGGAGGTCATCACGGGGAAGTCGCCCATGAAGACGGTCTGGCTCTTGATCTCACCGGTGGTGTTGTTCGTGAACTCCGCGGTGACGAACAGGGGAGCCGCGTAGGTCATGTCCTTGTCCTTGCACTCCTCCTCCGACGCCTTGACCTCATCGAAACGAGGGTCGGAGAACGACAGGGACATGGACCCGGAGAAATCCTCGATCGGCGAGATCTCGGTGAGGATGTCCTCCAGACCACCCATCGGGGCCTCGTCACCGGCGTCGATCCGCCGCTGGAACCAGGCCTCGTCGCCCACCAGCCACTCGAACGACTGGGTCTGCAGGTCGAGTAGGTCGGGCACCCGAAGCGGCTCACGGATCTTCGCGAACGAGACGCGAATGGGGGCACCGGGAAGGGCCAGGTGGTCCGAGGTGGTCGCTGGGGTCTTGGTGGCGTGCGGCGATGCCAAGATGCGTCCTTCCGGAACTGCGCTCTCGTCTGGCGTACACCGTGTTCCGCGCGCTACCGTCTGCGCGTCCGACTCGGGCGGGAGGTCCGGGTCGAACGGCCACGGATGCGGTTGCGGCGCACACCGTCTGTTGTCAGGGCGCGGCCACTGGCCAGACGCACGGGCGCGTAAGGGTGAAGAACATCCCGAAGCCGGGATCCCTCTGGAGCGCACGCGAGGCTGGGCGGAGGCAGCGCAAAGAGGCAGTCTAGCTGCAAACGCAGCGGCTGTCGAGACGGGTCACCAAGGCAACCATCGGAACCTAAGAGTGACCTGACAGGCGCACCGCGTCAACCCTCTACGCGTCGGTAAGTGGTCTGTTCTGCAGGACGACCGGACTGAATACTGGATCGACTCAGATCGTCACACATCCGAACGGCCTTAGAGGCGCCCCTGCGTCCGATCCGGGGCGGGCATCCGGCAGATGAGAACGGCGATTCCGGTCTCCTTGACACCCGTGACGGTCGACATGACGATCGAGACGCAACCGCATCAACGTCGACGCTGACGAGGAGATATCGTGTCCGAAGCTCCCGCAATGGGCGAGTTCCTGGGTTCCGACACCCCCACCAACTGGGGAAAGTGGGGCCCCGACGACGAGGTCGGCGCCCTGAACTACCTCGACGCCGGCGAGGTGCTGCGCGGTGTGCGGCACATCAAGTCCGGCGAGGTGTTCACCCTCCAGATCCAGATGGGCCGCACCGAGAGCCCCGGCGACCCCCTGTGGCCCGGCCGCTCCGCCATCGAGCGCGAGAACGTACTCGACGAGGCGTGCTGGGACGGCGAGGGCGCCCCAGCAGTTCCCCGGCGGGCTGCACTATGCCGACGACACGGCGAAGATGTTCCTGCAGGGCTCCACCCAGTACGACGCGCTGGGCCACGTCTGGTACGACGGCAAGCTCTGGAACGGCTACGACGCCCGCTCGACCATCGGGGGCCTGGACAAGGCCTCCGTGCTCCCGATCGCGGAGAAGGGGGTCGTCGGCCGGGGCGTCCTGATCGACATGGCCCGCCACCGCGGCAAGGACTGGCTGGACAAGGGCGAGACGTTCGACCACAACGACCTCGAGGCCGCCGCGAAGGCCCAGGGCGTGACGATCGAGCCCCACGACATCCTGTGCATCCGCACCGGGTTCATGAAGTACTGGTACGAGCTCAACGACCCGGCGTCGTTCTACGACGGCTTCCGCGAACCGGGCCTCACCTACTCGCGTGAGCTCGTCGAGTGGTTCCAGAGCCGCGAGGTGCCCAATCTCGTCACCGACACGATCGCCAACGAGGTGACCTACGATCCGGAGTCGGGTGTCGCGCTGCCGCTGCACTGCGCACTCATGCGCAACCTGGGCGTCACCCTCACCGAGATCGCCTGGCTCGACGACCTCGCCGACGCGTGCGCCGCGGACGGCCGCTGGAGCTTCCTCTACGTCGCCGCGCCGCTGAAGGTCGTGAGCGGGACCGGCGCCCCTGTCAACCCCGTCGCCATCCGCTGATCATGGGCAGCCCAGTGACTTCAGACATTTACCGGGAGCGGCCCTGGCTCGCCCGCTACGACGTGGGCCAGCCGCACGACATCACCCCGGAGTTCACCGATGGCCTGGCGATGTTCCGCGCCACCGTCGAGCGGGCCCCCGACGCCGACGCGATCCGGTACTTCGACGGCCGCATCACCTATGGCGAACTCGATGCACTGACCGACGCGTTCGCCGCGGGCCTGCTCGACCCCAGCGTGGTGGAGGGTGGCCTCGCCGCCGGCGATCGGGTGGCGCTGTACCTGCAGAACGTGCCCCAGTTCGTCATCGGGCTGGTCGGCATATGGAAGGCCGGCGGGATCCCGGTCTCCGTCAACCCGATGAACCGCGAGCGGGAGCTGGACCTGCTGCTCCGTGACTCCGGGGCGAGGGTACTGGTGTGCCTTCAGGGCCTCTACCGCGACGTCGCGGCGTCGGTGGTGGGCGGCACGGAGGTCGTCACCGTCATCACGACATCCGAACTGGAATACCAGACCCGCGACGACCCGCGGGTCTTCGACGGCGTCGAGCGACTCGATCCGGCCGGCTCGATCCTGGCCGACACAGTGGACATGGCGGCCCTGCTGACCCGGTTCCGCGGTCAGACCCCTCCCCCGGTGTCATTCAGCGTGGACGACACGGCACTGATGACCTACACCTCGGGCACTACCGGCCCGCCCAAGGGCGCGATGAACACCCACGCCAACGTGGTGTTCAACAGCCAGGCCTACCGTCAGTGGTGTCGGCTCTCCGGCGACGACGTGGTGCTCGGTGTGGCCCCGCTGTTCCACATCACCGGCCTGATCGCGCACGTCACGATCTCGCTGCTACTCGGGGTGCCGCTGGTGCTTTTCCACCGCTTCGACGCTGCCATGGCGATCGAGACGATCCGGGCCGAGCGGCCACCTTCACCGTCGGGTCGATCACGGTGTTCATCGCGCTGATGAACGCGCCCAACGCGTCGAAGGAAGCGCTGGAGTCTCTCACCAAGATCTGGTCGGGCGGCGCGCCCATCCCGCCCTCGACGGTGAAGGCGTTCTCGGCCGCGTTCGGCCAGTACATCCACAACATCTATGGGCTGACCGAGACCACGTCCCCGTCGCACGGCGTGCCGTTCGACGCCGAGGCGCCGGTCGACGTGGCTTCCGGGGCGCTGTCGGTGGGCGTGCCGATCTACAACACGGTCGTGCGAATCGTCGGCGACGACGGGCAGGACCTGCCGGTCGGCGAAATCGGCGAGATCGTCACGAGCGGGCCGCAGGTCATCGCCGGGTATTGGAACAAGGCGGAGGAGACCGCGAAGGCCATCCCCGGCGGCGCGCTGCACACCGGCGACGTCGGGTACATGGATGCCGCAGGCTGGTTCTACATCGTCGACCGCAAGAAGGACCAGATCAACGTCGGCGGCTACAAGGTGTGGCCGCGCGAGGTGGAGGACGCGCTCTACGCGCATGCGGCGGTGCGCGAGGCAGCAGTCGTCGGCGTCCCGGACGAGTACCGGGGCGAGACGGTCAAGGCGTTCGTCAGCCTGCGCCCCGGCATGTCCGCGAATGAAGCGGAGCTCATGGCGTTCTGCAAGGAACGGATGGCGGCGTACAAGTACCCGCGACAGGTGGAGTTCCTCGACGAGATTCCGAAAACAGTGACCGGAAAGCTGTTGCGCAGGGAATTACGAGCGCGCGACCAATCCTGATACGACGAACGGCACTCCCGGCGGAATCTAACCGCCGGGAGTGCCGTTCGTTGCGGTGCGGTGGATCAGCTCAGGCTGACCTTGGCGCCGGCGTCCTCGAGCTTGGTCTTGGCAGCCTCGGCGGCGTCCTTGGCCACGCCCTCGAGGATCGCCTTGGGGGCGGACTCGACGAGGTCCTTGGCCTCCTTGAGGCCCAGGCCCGAGACGAGCTCGCGGACGACCTTGATGACCTGGATCTTCTTGTCACCAGCAGCCTCGAGGACGACGTTGAACTCGTCCTTCTCCTCGGGGGCCTCGGCGGCGGCACCCGGGCCGGCCGGGCCGGCGATGGCGATCGGGGCGGCCGCGGTGACGTCGAAGGTCTCCTCGAACTTCTTCACGAACTCCGACAGCTCGAGGAGGGTGAGCTCCTTGAAGGCATCGAGCAGGTCGTCGGTGGACAGCTTCGCCATGGTGGCGGTCCTTTCTCAGGGGTGGATCACGCAGGGGTGGTGCTACGCAGAACGGGTGGTGGTCAGCTCTCGACCGGGGCGTCGGCCTCTGCCGGTGCCTCGGTGACAGCGTCTGCCGGTGCCTCGGTGACAGGCTCGGCCGCTGCCGAACGCTTCTCGACCAGTGCCTGGGCCAGGCGTGCCATCTGCGACGCCGGAGCGGCGAACAGAACGGCGGCCTTGGTCAGGTTGGCCTTCATCGCGCCGGCCAGCTTGGACAGCAGGACCTCGCGAGACTCGAGGTCAGCGAGCTGGCTGACCTCGGTGACGGTCATCGCGCGACCGTCCATGAAGCCGCCCTTGATCACCAGGGCCGGGTGGACCTTGGCGAAGTCCCGCAGCACCTTGGCAGCGTCCGACGGCTCGCCGGTGATGAAGGCGATCGCCGTGGGGCCGACGAGCAACTGCTCGAGGCCCGTGACGCCGGCATCCTCAGCCGCCCGCTTCGTCAGGGTGTTCTTGGCGACGCGGTACGTCGCGCCGGTACCCAGTGAGCGGCGCAGCGTGCTCAGCTGCGACATGGTGAGGCCGCGGTACTCGGTGACCACCGAGGCGGACGCGCCCCGGAACTTCCCGGCGATCTCTTCGACCGCCGCTACCTTGTCGGGTCGGGCCATCCCTTGCCTCCTCTCGGTTGTCGTGGCGTGACTGTTCAACTGTCACAGGACTCACCGCGACGACCTCGGAGACGACAGACGCCCCGGCGCAGAAGCGCACGGGGCGTGGCGGGCGGCGCGCAACGACGTGCGCGACCCGGCGGAACCTCGTCCTCCTGCGCGGGTCGTCCGCTGTCGCGGAGCCTTCGTACGCCCGGCGAACCGGACGCAGACCTGCGGTCTTCGGTGGAACCACGGATGAGCGTACGCGACGGGGCCACGCCCCACGCACCGGGCCGGTTCCGCGCGCTCAGCACGGCTCCATTCGCCGGGTAGGGACTCCCCCGACCCCTGGGAAGTGCGAGAAGCGAACACGCACGTGGACCGGAGCGACGCGGCCCCGGGCGCAGGTCAGCGGCTCTCGACGCCGGCGATCTTCCAGCGGCCGTCGACGCGCTGGCCGGTCACGGTGAGCCGTCCCGAGGCGGTGAGACGTTGGGCCGCCGCGCCCTGGGCCGCGGTGGTGGCGCGCTGGTCCATGAATGCCACCAGCACCGCCCGGTCGCCCTCGATCTTCTGGATCGCCGAAAGCTGCACGGTGGCGGACACGACGGCCTGGCGCTGCGGTGCGAGCTCCCGTACCTGGGCGAAAAGCTTGTCGAAATCCACCCCGAACTCCGGGGTGATCACCTCGCGCGCGGCGCGCTCGTTCTCGTCGAGGCGGGCGAAGTCATAGGAGTACACCGTCTGCAGCGCGTCGGTCAGCTGTCCTGTCGCCTGGGCCGTGGCACCGACGTCGACCAGTGCGGTGTTTCTCGCCGACGGGGTACCGCGCAGCCGTGCATCGGCGATGCCGAAGAACACCGCGAGAGCGGTCAGCGCCACCAACGCCACGGCGAGCAGTGGCACGGCACGGCCCCCGAACCGTCCGACCCGGGATGCGGCGACGGAGGTGGCGCGGTCGGGGCCGGTCGCCTCGATCTCGGTCGCGGCCGTGGTGGCCGCAGCGGTCGAGACCTTCACGATCGAGACCGTGACACCCGGGTCCCCGGCGATCAGCCCCTCCGCAGCCGGTGCCTCCCCGGCGGGTACCTGCACAGTCGGTACCTGCACGATCGGTACCTGCACGATCGGTACCTGCACGATCGGCGCGGGCGCGGCGTCGACGGGCCGGGTGTCCAGCAGGCCGCTGTCGGCGGGGTCGGCGCGGTGCCCGGCGGGGGCCACGCCGGCGACACGGGGCTTGCGGATCGCGCTCACCCTGGAACGCGGGGCGCGGGGACGGGGGGGCATGGTGGTCCCTCTCAGCTCGCTGTTGCTCAGGAGGTCGGGGTGCGGACGGGGGCGAGCCTGCTCGCCTTCCAGCCGTCGTCCGTGCGGGTCATCTCCAGTTGGAGTCGCTGGCGGGTGACGACGGGATCCTGGCCCTCCGGCCGGACCTGGACGTCGAGACCGACGAGCACCCGCGCGGTACCGGCGCGGACGTCGAGTTCCGCGACCGCGGCGTCGGTGACCGAGGCCTGGGTGACGCGCCGGGAGTCGGTGACGACCTTGGCGTACTCGGTGCGGTTCTTCCGGAACTCCTCGAGCAGCGGTCCGGTGGAGGTCTGCTCCCACCGGTCGAGCCCGGCGACGACGGCGTTGAAGTCGAGGGTGTTGAGGTTGATCGCGGCCTGCTGTGCGTCGAGCAGCACCGTGTCCCTGGCCGCGGCGAGCTTCAGGTCGTTGTCGCCGAGCGCCAGCGCCCAGTGTCCACCGAAGAACAGCGCCGCCACCGCTGCGACGGCGACGAGCACCGCGAGGACCCGCGTCGACGTCACCGTCGGGCGTCTGTGGGTCGTCTCGGGCACGGGGGCCGGGTCGTCGAGCACGGTCATGCGACTCTCCTGCCGTAGGGCTGGTCAGCCGTTCAGGATCTGGGTCAGGATCTGGGCCGGGGTGCTCAGCGGGGGAGCCGAGTTGAGCGGGGCCGATCCGGCGGGCGCCGGGCCGCCTGGCCCGACCTTCGCGTTCGCGGGCGGCCGAGGGGTGGCCGCCTTGGGCACATTCTGCGCCCCGCGTACGTCGATCGGACTGCCGGGGGGTTCCGCACAATAGGCGTTCTGGTTGAGCTCCACCGGTCCGAGATCGTTTCCGGGACGTCGTTGCGTGCCTTGGTAACCCTGTACGCAGGAGTACGGGTCGAACAGGTTGACGACCAGCCCCAGGTGCACGGTGCCGTCGCCGGGCAGGGTGGAGTAGGCGTTGGAGGCGACCCCCGGATAGGTGACGAGCAGCTGACGCAGCCCGTCCTGGCGGGGTTCGGCGACCCGGGAGACGGTGACCAGGTCGGCGACGAGCTGCGAGAGCCCGCTGCCGCTCTCCCGAAGCAGGCCGCTGACCTGCTCGGACACCTGGGGGCCGGTGACGAGGAGGCGTCGCAGGTCGGGATCGGAGGTCGCGAGCTGGTCGGCGAGCAGGGCCAGGTCGTGGCTGAAGCTCTGGAACGAGCCCGCGACCTCGTTCTGGGTGGTCAGGACGGTGCGACCGTCGTGGATCAGCTTCAGCGTCTGGGGCAGTGCCTCGACGGCATCGGCGGTGAACGCGTCGGTCGTGTCGAGGATCTTCTGCAGGGGCCTGCCGTTGTCGGCGAACGCTGTGCCGAGCTCGTCGACGACGGTCTTGAGCGAGTCGAGCGGCACCGACCGCGCGAAGTCGTCCAGGCTCACCAGCAGGTCCTCGATGGGCACCGGGGTGGTCGTGCGGGACTCGGGGATGACCGAGCCGGACTCCAGCATCGGGCCGCCGTTGCTCGCGGGCTGCAGGTCGACGTACTGCTCGCCGATGGCGGAGAGGTTGCGAACCTGAGCGTCGAGGTCCGCCGGGATGCCGGGGGCCGAGCGCTGGATGTCGAGTTGTACCTCCACCCCGTCGGGCATCAGCGAGAGCGGCCCGACCCTGCCGACGCTCACGCCGCGGTAGGTGACGTCGGCGCCGCTGAAGATGCCGCCGGACCGCTCGAGTTGCAGTCGCACCGGGTAGGTCGTCGTGCCGAGGATGTCGCCGAAGCCTGCATAGCGGAATCCCGTGTACCCCACGCCGAGGACGGCGAGGATCAGGAACGCGGTGAGCTGGAACCTGACGACACGGGTGATCACCGGCCACCTCCGAGGAGCCCGCCGAGGAGCCCGCCGCCGGAAGGTCCGGGGGCCGGGGCCGGTGGACCTGTCGTGGGCGTGGGCGGGACCTGTCCCGGGAGCGGGAGGCCGCCGAACAGGCCGGTGTCACCGAGCAGCGGCAGCTTCGGCGCGGGCGGTCCGGTGGGACCGAGGAGCGGCCCGAGCAGCTCCGCGGTGGGCGGAAGGCCCGCCAGCGGGCCGTCCGGTCCCGGGAAGGGCTGGTTGGACCGCGCGAGGTTCGCCAGGATGTTGGAGAGATCGAGATCTGCGCGGACGTAGAGGTTGGCGTAGTCGCCCGCGAAGGCGTCGACCGAGGCGTCGGTGAACGGGAAGCTGGGCAGGATCTCGAGCGAGCTCGTCAGGTTGCTCCCCGACTCGGCGAGCTTGACCAATGTCGGACGCAGCAGTTCGAGATCGGCGAGGACGTCCCCGCGACTGCGGTCGATGACGTCGGTGGCCACGCCGGACAGCCGGTCGAGAGCCTGCAGCATGTCCACCAGCTCGCCGCGCTGGACCTCAAGCTCCCTGAGCCCCGGAGACAGGTCGTCGAGTGCGGTTTTGATCTTGTCCTTGCGGGCGTCCAGCGTGGACGCCAGCCGATTGATCTCGTCGAGTGCGCGGGTGATCTCGGTCTTCTTGTCGTCCAGCGCGCCGACGAGGGTGTCGACGTCGCCGAGCAGGGCGCGGATCTCGGGTTCATTGCCGGTGAGCGCTTTGTTGAGCTCCTTCGCGATGGTCCGGATCTGCGCGACACCGCCGCCGTTGAGCAGCATCGACAGCGCCCCGAGCACCTCCTCCGGCTCGGCCGCGCGGCCGGTGCGGGCCAGCGGGATGGTCGCGCCGCCGGCGATCCGGCCGGTGCCTGCCGACCCCGGCGGCGCGAGCAGTTCCACGAACTTCTCCCCAAGCAGGCTCGTCGTCCGCACCCGGGCCTGCGCGTCGGGAGGCAGCCTGACGTCGCCGTTGACCAGCACGGTCACCAGCGCCGTCCAGTTCGGGCCGACGCCGATGTTGGTGACGGTGCCCACCGGCACGTCGTTGACCTTCACCAGCGACTGCGGGACGAGGTCGACGACGTCGGCGAACTCGACGGTCACCTCGTACGGATTGCCGCCGAGGTCGGCACCACCGGGCAGCGGGACGCCCCGGAGCCCCCCGGACAGCACGCCGCATCCGCTGGTGAGCAGGGCGGTCGCGGCAGCCACAGCCACCAGGCGCAGGCCCAGTCGACCGCCGGAACGTGCGCACCTACCCAGCGATGGGTACCGAATCGCGGGCTTCATCGGGGCGCTCCGGACGCAACGGTGGGCAGGGCCAGGCCGGGCACCGGCGGCGGCTCGCCCGCCTGCAACGCCGTGATGACCTGCGCGGCGCTCGGCAGCGGGATCGCCCCGGACAGCACCGGCTCCAGATCCGCGCACCGGTCGGAGAGGGTCTTCGGCAGGTCCTGCGGGGTGCCACGCTTGAGTGCCTCGCAGATCAGGACGATCGGCGGCAGCGTCAGCTCATTGATGTTGGCGCGGGTGTCGAGCGTGCCGGAGGAACCGTTGTAGGTGTTGGCCAGGTTCGACAGCGCCGCAGGGGCGATGTCGAGGATCTCGGCGAGCGCCTTCTGCCGGGCCACCAGCACCGCCGTCACGTCCGTGAGCTCGTCGACGTTGGATTTCAGAACCTCGCGGTTGTCGCCGACGAACGCCGCGACCTCCCCGAGGGCGACCGACAGCTCGGAGACCGCCGCCGCGAGGTCGGTGCGTTCGCCTGCCAGGAAGCCCGCGACGTCTTCCAACCGCCCGTTGAACTCGCGGACCTTGCCGTCGTTCGCCGCGATCGTCGAGGTGAACGACTGGAGCTCGGTGACGGTGCCGAACAGGTCCTTGCGGGAGTCGGCGAGGGTGCCCGACAGCTCACCGAGGTTGCGGATCGTGTCGCTCAGCGCCTGGCCGTTGCCGCCGAGGTTCGCGGCGCCGACGTTGAGTACCTCGGACAGGGCGCCGTTCTTGTTGACCCCGTTCGGGCCGAGCGCGTCGGCCAGTCGGGTGGCCGTGCGAGTCAGGTCGTCGACGCCGAGCGGTACGGCCGTGCGCGACAGCGGGATGACCCCGCCGTCGGCCAGCTCCGGGCCGCTCGAATACGTGGGCGTGAGCTGCACGAAACGGCCCGTGACCAGGCTCGGTGAGATGACGACGGCGCGCGCGTCGGCCGGGAGCTTGAGGCCGGGATCGTTGAGCTGCATCTCGACGCGCACCTGCGTGCCCTCGGGCACCACCGCGGTGATCGTGCCGACCGGTACCCCGAGGATCCGCACCGAGTTGCCCTCGAACACGGCCGAGGCGGACGCGAAGTACGCGGTGAGCGTGCGCCCGGCAGGCTGCGCCACCAGATAGATGCCGCCGGCGACCAACACGGCCATCACGGCGAGCAGGCCGATGAACTGGAACTGGCGGCGGTCGGCCAGGTTCAGGGCCATCTCAGCACCCCCCTGGGTTGGTCGGGCCGACCGCGATCGGCACCAGGCCGCAGATGTAGTTGTCGAACCAGCGGCCCTGACCGAGCGCGTTGGTGAACAACCGCACGAACACCGCCTGCTTCTCCAGGGCCGTGTCGAGGCTGTCGCGGTTGCGCTGCAGCAGCGCGGACACCCGGTCGAGCGCCTCGAGGGTGGGCCGCAGCTGGTCCCGGTTGTCGGCGACGAGCCCGCGTAGCTGCTTGGACAGCAGGCGGGTGCCGTCGAGCAGCGCGCTGATCGCGTCCTTGCGCTTCTGCACCTCGGCCAGCAGCAGGTTGCCGTCGGAGAGGAGCGTCTCGAACTCGGTGTTGCGGTCGGCCAGCACGCCCGAGAGGTTGCGGGTGCCGGCGAGCAGCTTGTGGATCTCCTCGTCGCGGCTCGCGATGGTCCTCGACAGCCGGGACAGGCCGTCGAGCGCACCACGGACCTCGGGGGCGGTGCCCCGGAAGGTGTCCGACAGCGTGTTGAGGCTCATCGCGAGCTGGTTGGTGTCGAGGTCGCCGATCGTTGCTGACAGGCCGTCGAACGCCTCCACGACGTCGAACGGGGACGCGGTGCGCGCCAGTGGGATCGCCTGCGCCGGATCGAGCTCGGCATCGCCCTGCGGGTCCAGCGCCAGGTACTTCGAGCCGAGCAGCGTCTTGATCTCGATCGACGCCGAGGTCCGGTCGCCGACCCAGGCGTCGCGCACCGAGAACGTCACGAGCACCCGGTCGCCGGCCAACTCGACGGCGCCGACCCGGCCGGCTTCGACGCCTGCGATCGACACGAGATCGCCCGCGGTGAGCCCCGCGGCCTCACCGAACTCGGCCTTGTAGGTGGTACCGGGGAGGAAGATCTTCGGCCCGTTGAACGCCAGCACCACGATCACGACGAGCACCAGTATCCCGGTGATCGCCACGGGCACGGGTCCGCGTTTCGTGAGCACCTCAGCCACCCACCGGGGCGGGAATCGAGGCGCCGGCCGGATCGGGGCCACACCGCGGCGACGGGCTGGAGTACGCGGGGATCTCGTAGTCCGGCAGGTAGGGCTTGAGCCCGATCGAGCCGGTGAGCCCGCACAGGTAGAACTGGAACCAGCTGCCGTAGCTGGCCGCCCGCGAGATGGTGTCGAACTTGCCGGGCAGGTTCCGGATCGTCTGTTCCAGCTTGGGCGCGTCGTTGTTCAGGTTGCCGGCGAGGTCGCCCAGCGCGGCGATGTCGTCCTTCAGGGCGGGCCGCGCGTCGTCGACGAAGCCTGCCGTGACCTCGGTGAGCCGCCCGATCGACAGGAGTGCGTCCCCGATCGGCTTGCGGTCCTTCGCGAGCCCGGAGACCAGCGCCTGCAGTGACACCACCAGGTCGGAGAGCTGCTGGTCACGAGCATTGACGGTGTCCAGCACCGCGTTCAGGTTGTCGATCACCTGACCGATCACCTCGTCGCGGTCGGCGAGGGTGTTGGTCAGCGACGACGTGCTCGCCAGCAGGCTCGCCACCGTGCCGCCCTGGCCCTGCAGGACCTGCACGATCTCGAAGGAGAGCTGGTTGACCTGCTGCGGGTCCAACGCGGTGAACAGCGGTTTGAACCCGTTGAACAGGGTGGTGAGGTTGAGCGCGGCGTGCGTCCGGTCGAGCGGGATCGTACCGCCCGCCGGCAGCGTCTCACCGGTGCGACCGGCGCCCTGGGCCAGCGACAGGAACCGCTGCCCGATGAGGTTCTTGTAGAGGATCGCGCCCGTCACCGAGGCAGGGACCGGCTGCGCGGCGACGACGCTGAACGCCACCTCGGCGATACGCCGGTCGACGATCCGGACGTCGTCGACGGACCCGACCACAACCCCGGCGATGCGGACGTCATCACCGGGCAGTAGCCCGGTCGCATCGGTGAACCGCGCCGTGTAGCCGATGCGGTCACCGGAGGAGGCGTTCGCGATCGTCAGCGCGAGCACCGTCGTGGCAAGCGCCACGACGAGCGTCAGCGACAAGAACTTCATCAGTGCGCCCACTGGAATCCGGCTCACGCGAGCGTCACCTCCGTGCCGCGGTAGAGCGGCCCGACGAGCATCGAGCTCCAGCCGGGCACCGCTGCGGGCGACCCGCCATCGTGCGCGGCGATCAGCTCGGCCACGACCTGGCGCTCACCCGGGGAGTTCGCGATGCCCATGCCCGTGTACGACGCGGGCACGACGCCGAGCTCGTCAGCCGAACCGGTCGGCGTCCCGACCGGGGCCTTCGGCGCCACCGAGCCGTCCTTGAACGGGCCGCCCGGGGGGTACTGCGGGCCCAGCGGCAGGATCGGGTAGCAGCGGGGACCGCGGTCGTCGAGGTAGCGGGGCTCGTCCTGGTCCGGCACGTACTTGCCCCTGTTGTTGACGATCTCCAGCGTGATGTGCAGGCCGGGGCGGCCGGTGCCCTTGCCGAACGCCTTGTCCACCACCGGCACGATCCCGGCGAGCTGCTCGAACAGGCACGGGAACTCGGGCGAGTAACGGGCCAGGGTCTCCAGCGTCGGACGGCTCGAGGCGGCCAGCCCGATGAGATTATCGCGGTTGGACCCGAGAAAGCCCCGCAGGTCGTCCGAGGCACCGGTGAGGCCGGTGAGCAGATCGTGGAGCTGGGCTCGCTGCTCCACGACGGTGCGCGTGGTGACGGTGAAGTCCGCCAGCGCATCGAGCAGATCGGGGGCGGCGGCGTCGAGGTTGCCTGCGAAGTCGGCGAGTTGGGTGAGGTCCACCTGCAGGTCCGGGATCGCCGGCTTGAGCCCGCCCGTCAACTTCTGCAGCCGCACCAGCGTCTCGCCGAGGTTCTCGCCGCGCCCGGACAGCGCCTGCGACAGCGCCCCGAGCGTGCTGGCCAGGTGCTGCGGTTCGACTCTCTGCAGCAACGGCAGCAGCCCGTCCAGGACGCGCTCGACCTCGCGCGCGGCAGCGCTGCGGTCCTGCGGGATGACGTCGCCCGCAGCGAGCGGGGGAACAGCCCGGCCGGTGACGTCACTCGGGCCGGGCAGCACCAACGACACGTACTTCTCACCGAACAGGGTCTTGGGGATCAGTCGGGCCGAGACGTTCGCCGGGATCTGGCTGATCTTGTCGCGGTCCAGGGCGAGCTCGATCGTGGCGCCGGTGCCGTTCACCTTCACCTGCGTGACCTGGCCGACCTTCATGCCCCGGACCTTGACGTCGGCCCGCTCGGTGAGCTGGTTACCCACCCGCTCCACCTGCAACATCACCGGGACACCGTCGTCGAACGCGCCGGCGTACCTGCCGACGGCCAGCCCGAGCAACGTCACGATCACGACGACGAAGGCGAGCCCCTGCAGGCGGCGTCTCATGACACCCCTGACCAGCAGACCGGGTGATCCCATCAGCCGGCCACGCTCACCGAGGTCGAGGTTCCGAAGATCACCAGGGTGAGGAAGAAGTCCACGATCGCGGTGCTGACGATGGACAGCCGCACCGCCCGGCCCACCGCGATCCCGACGCCTGCGGGCCCGCCCTTGGCCGTGTACCCGTAGTGGCAGTGGATCAGGATGATCACAATCGCGAAGATGATCACCTTGAGGTAGGAGTAGAGCACGTCGCCGACCGGGAGGAACAGGTTGAAGTAGTGGTCGTAGGTGCCACCCGGCAGCCCGTTGATCAGCGTGACGTTCAGCCGGGCGGCGGCGAAGCTCGCCAGCAGGCCCACGGTATACATCGGGATGATCGCGATGACGCCTGCGATGACCCGCGTGGTGATCAGGTACGGCACGCTCGGCACCGCCATCACCTCAAGCGCGTCGATCTCCTCCGAGATCCGCATCGCGCCGAGCTGGGCGGTGAAACCGGCTCCGACCGTGGCGGTCAGAGCCGCCGACGCCACCAGCGGCGCGATGTCGCGGGTGTTGAAGTACGCGGTGATGAAGCCGGTCAGCGCCTCGACGCCGAGCGAGTCCAAGGCCCGGAATCCCTGGATGCCCACCAGGCTGCCGACGAACAGCGACAGCGACAACATGACCCCGGCCGTCCCGAGGATGACGATGAGCGCGCCGGAACCGAAGCTCACCTCGGCGAGCAGCCGGGCGATCTCACCGCGGTAGCGGCGCAGCGTCCGCGGGATCCAGAAGATGGCCCGGGCGTAGAGCGAGAGCTGGTCGCCCAGCTCCTCCAGCTGGTTGAGCGGGGCGGTCGCCATCCGCCGTGCGCGGTTGCTCCAGGTGGCCACCTCAGGACCCCTTCGGCGGCACGAGCTCGAGGTACAGCGAGGTGACCACCAGGTTGATCAGGAACACCAGGATGAAGGAGATGACCACCGACTGGTTCACCGCATCGCCCACACCTTTGGGGCCCGGCGGCGGGTTGAGCCCGCGGTAGGCGGCGACGATCCCTGCGGTGAAGCCGAACAGCGCGGCCTTGACCTCGCTCACGACGATGTCGGAAACCTGCGCGATCGCCGAGAAGCTCGCGATGTAGGCGCCCGGCGTGCCGCCCTGGACGATGACGTTGAAGTAGTACCCACCGCCCACCCCCACCACGGTCGCGAGGCCGTTGAGCACCAGCGCCGTCGCGGTCATCGCCAGCACCCGGGGCACGACGAGGCGCTGGATCGGGGAGATGCCGAGCACCTCCATCGCGGCGATCTCCTCGCGGATGGTGCGGGCCCCGAGATCTGCGCAGACCGCGCTACCGCCTGCACCGGAGATGAGCAACGCGGTGACGATCGGCGCGGCCTGCTGCACGATCGCGAGCACGCTGCCGGCACCCGTCTGGCTCTGTGCCCCGAACTGGCGGGTGAGGTCGGCGAGCAGCAACGCGATCGTCGCGCCGAACGGGATCGTGAACAGCGCGGTGGGCAGCGCCGAGACCTTCGTGACGAACCAGGTCTGCTCGATGAACTCGCGCACCTGGAACGGGGGCTTGAACGTCAGCCGGATGACGTCGGCGCCGAGCATGAACAGCCTGCCGACCGGGCTGAGTGCCCGGGTCAGCAGCGTGGGTGAGGTCATCGTCGCGCCCTCAGAGTTCCGGTCGGTGGCGGCCGGGGTCGGTGCGCCGGTCGTGCGCGGGCTCCGGCGCCCGTCCGGACGCCCCGGCAGGCCGCGGATCGCCCGCGTAGCTCACCCGGATGGCCTGCTGGGCCGCAGGGGAAAGGGTGTGCAGCATCTGCTCGACCCGCGCGCGGCGCCGGCCCACCGCCTTGCGCTCCCCGATCCCGGGGCTGGGACTGATCTGGGGCTTGAGTGGCGGCAGCCCGGCGAGCTCACCGATCTCGGCCATCTCCCGGGCGGCCTGGGCGGTGTCCTTCTCCTCCGACATCCCGATCGGGCCCTGCCGACGCCCGTTGAGGAACTGCGCCACCACCGGCTCCTCACTGGTGAGTAGGACCTCACGCGGACCGAACATCGTCAAACTCCTGCGGTAGAGCATCCCGATGTTGTCCGGCACCGTCTGCGCGGTGTTGATGTCATGGGTGACGATCAGGAACGTCGAGTCCGTCTGCGCGTTCAAGTCGATGATCAACTGGTTCAGGTAGGCCGTGCGCACCGGGTCCAGCCCCGAGTCCGGCTCATCGAACAGGATGATCTCCGGGTCAAGCACCAGCGCCCGCGCCAACCCCGCCCGCTTACGCATCCCACCCGAGATCTCCCCGGGCAGCTTGCGCTCATCACCGGTCAACCCGACCATCGCCATCTTGTCCATCACGATGTCGCGGACCTGAGCCTCGGACTTCCTGGTGTGCTCACGCAGCGGGAACGCGATGTTGTCGTAGAGGTTCATCGACCCGAACAGCGCACCGTCCTGGAATAACACCCCGAACAACTTACGGATCTCATAGAGCCGCGACTCACTGCACCGCACCAGGTCGGTGTCGTGAATGATGATCGACCCCTCCTCCGGCTTCAGTAGCCCGATCAGGGTCTTGAGGAACACCGACTTGCCCGTACCCGACGGCCCCAGCAACACGCTGACCTCACCCGGCGGTAGCGTGAGTGTCACGTCGGACCAGATGTTCGCGCGCCCGAAGGACTTGCTCAGCCCCTCCACCCGCACCTCGACACCGGTCATGAAGCCCGATCGGTGTCTGCCGCACGCACGGCCACGGACGCCTCCCTGGTTGGATTCGAGAGCCGGCCGGCGCGGTAGCGGGGAGCAGATGTCCGACTGGCCACAGCCGCCCAACGACAAGAGACGACCCGGGTTACTGGTGGGTCACCCGGGCGAGCGAACCTGCTCCGATCGGACCGTCGCTCTCCACCGAACGGCGCAATGTCGACACCCTGCCGTCCCAGGCCGGGCCTGGCGCATGGTGCAGCCCGCCGGGTGCCGGGTCGCCGGGGGAATGCATCGTGATGCCGGCAGATGACGCACACACGGTTGGAGTAAGGTCAGCCCACCATGGCGAGCTCGGCCTGGTCCTCGGCGTGGAACTTCTCCTCCAGCACCTCCGGGGAGGCGTCGAGATCGATGTCGAGCAGGTTGGCGCCACGCGCGGACTCGATCGCGCTGAGCCTGCGGCCCACCTTGTCCATCGCGTACTCGGCCATCTCGTTCATGTCGACGTCGAAGGGCGGGTCCTGGCTCTCGAACCGCTCGAAGACACCGGTCACCACTCCCATCGCCGGCACGAGCAGTTCCTGCATCCGCTCGTCGACGACGTCGAACAGGGAGTCCTGGGCAGCGACGTGGCGGCGGCAGGTGAAGGTGCCCCACGCCATGTGGCGGCGTTCGTCATCGCCGATGTGCTTGATGAGCTGCTGCATCCCCGGCAGGATCCCGCGGCTCGTGCAGACCTTGGCCCAGGCGAAGTAGCCGGTGAGCGCGAGAGTGCCCTCGACGATGTGGTTATAGGTGACCGAGGCGCGGACCTGGTTGCGCGGCGACGGGTCGCTCGCCAGCGCGTACATGCTGTCCGGCAACTCCTCGACGAAGATCTTCAGGTAGTGCTCGTTGAACTCGACGTAGGAGTGCAGGTCCTCGGTCAGGCCGACAGCGTCGAACCAGCGGCGGAAACCTTCGGTGTGCTTGGCCTCCTCGTAGACGAACTGCGTCAGATACATCTCGTCGGCAAGCCTGCCCTCGGCGGCCATCGCCGCGACGAACGGCTGCATGTCCTGCGCCACCGACTCCTCGCCCGCCATGAACTGCGAGGCCAGCGAGCAGGTCCACCAGCGCTCGTCCGCGGTCATCGCGGCGAAGTCCCGGGCATCCTGGCTGAAATCGATGTCGGCGGGGTTCCAGTGCCGGGCGTTGCCCTTGGCGAACAGCCGCATCGGGAACGAGTCGAAGTTCAGTCCGCCCCTGCTCAGGGTCGCGAAACCCGTGCGCTTGCCATGCTCGATCGATCGCTTCTCGGTCACTCTCGGCTCCCGTTCCATGGTGGTCAGTACCGGATCAGGCCGCGGATGTTGCGGCCCTCGCGCATGTCCTGGTAGCCGATGTTGATCTCTTCGAGGGAGTACTCCCGGGTGATCAGCTCCTCCAGCTTGAGCTGGCCGAGGTTATACATCTCCAGCATCCGCGGGACGTCGTGCTGGCCGTTGGACGAGCCGAACATGGCGCCGCGGATCTGCTTCTCGTAGAGCGTCAGGTCCAGCAGGGACAGGTCCGCTGTCATCTCGTCGGGGTGGCCCAGCGCCGTCACGACTACCCGTCCCCGCTTGCCGACGAGCTGCAATGCGGGCTGCAGGTAGGAGCCCTCCGCGACACCCGTGGTGAGGATCGCGGCGTCGGCGAGCTGCCCGCGGGTGATCGTCGAAACGATGTTCCAGGCCTCGTCCATGCTCGCGGCGACGTGCGTGGCACCCAACTCGAGGGCCTTGTCGCGCTTGAACTGCACGGGGTCGACGGCGACGACGTAGCGACAGCCGGCCACCCGCGCGCCCTGCACCGCGTTGGCCCCGACCCCGCCGATACCGATCACGACGCACGCGTCACCCGCCCGCAGGTCGGCGGTGCGCACCGCCGAGCCGAAGCCCGTGGTGACCCCGCAGCCGACGAGCGCGGCCAGGTGCAGCGGGAAGCCCTCGTCGATCTTCACCACCGACTTGACCGGCACGACCGTGTGCTTCGCGAACGTGCCGAGCAGACACATCTGTCCGACGTCTTCGCCGCGTGCGTGGAAGCGGTAGGTGCCGTCGAGTTGCGGGCCGAGCGTGGCACCCGCGCCGTCGTCGCACAGGGCCGTCCAGCCGCGCACGCAGTAGGAGCAGCGCCCGCAGGACGGCAGGAACGTCATGACGACGGGATCACCGACCGCCACGTCCGTGACGCCTGCCCCGAGCTCGAGGACCCGGCCGGCGCCCTCGTGCCCGCCGATCATCGGGAACGCGATCGGCAGGTCACCGGTCACCAGGTGCTCGTCGGAGTGACACAGGCCGCTGGCCGCGAGCTCGATGAGCACCTCACCGGGGCCGGGTG
>JBKJPD010000004.1:0-4369 GCA_046595345.1 Pseudonocardia sp. | reverse complement strand
GCCGCCGCAACCAGCAGCGGAACCATGGCCCGCAGCCGTGTCATCGAACCTCCCCCGCCCGTCCTACCTGTCGCAAAGGCTACCGTTGCCCGGGGATCGGCGCCGGGTGGTCACGGGTGCGAGGATGCGGCCATGCAGGTTCAGCAGGCCCCGGTGGGACTCGACGACGTGCGCGCGGCCCGCGCGGTGCTGGCCGGTGTGGTGTTGACGACGCCGGTGGCCGGTTCGCGGGCCCTGTCCGAGCTGTGCGGGGGGCCGGTCTGGTTCAAGTGCGAGAACCTGCAGCGCACCGGCTCGTTCAAGATCCGCGGCGCCTACACGCGCATCGCCCGCCTCGACGCCGGTCAGCGCGCCCGCGGCGTCGTAGCGGCAAGTGCAGGCAACCATGCGCAGGGCGTGGCGCTGGCGGCGCAGATGCTCGGCATCGAGGCCACGGTGTTCATGCCTGAGCAGGCGGCGCTGCCCAAGATCGGGGCCACCCGCGGGTACGGAGCGCAGGTGCACCTGGTGGGGGCGACGATCGAGGGCAGCATCGCCGCCGCGCGAGAGTTCGCCGACCGCACCGGGGCCGAGTTCGTGCACCCCTTCGACCATCCCGACATCATCGCGGGCCAGGGCACGGTCGGCCTGGAGATCCTCGAACAGGTGCCCGACGTGCGCACGGTGCTCGTCTGCACGGGCGGTGGGGGGCTGCTCGGCGGCGTCGCGACCGCGATCAAGTCGCAGCGGCCCGATGTGTCCGTGATCGGGGTGCAGGCCGAAGGTGCCGCTGCGTGGCCCGCATCGCTTGCTGCCGGCGGTCCGATCACGCTCGCCTCGATGAGCACGATCGCCGACGGCATCGCGGTCGGCCGACCGGGCGATGTGACGTTCCCGCAGGTCGCGGCGCTGGTCGACGAGATCCTCACCGTCGACGACGGCGCGCTGTCGCGGGCGCTGCTGCACTGTCTGGAACGGGCCAAGATGCTCGTCGAACCTGCGGGGGCAGCGGCTGTCGCGGCACTGCTGGAGCATCCGCGCCGGTTCGACACGCCTGTGGTGGCCGTGCTGTCGGGGGGCAATATCGATCCGCTGGTGCTGCTGCACGTCATCCAGCACGGCATGGTGGTGGCGTCGCGCTACCTGTCACTGCGGGTGCGCATTGTCGACGGACCCGGTGCCCTCGCCGCCCTGCTCACCCTCATCGGGGAGCACCGCGCGAACGTGCTCGACATATCCCACTCCCGCACCTCCGGCGCGCCCCCGCTCGGCGAGGTCGACGTGGACGTCACGCTCGAGACACGCGGCTCGGTGCACTGCGCCGAACTGGTGGATGCCTTGCGCGCCGCCGGCCACACCGTGCCCGATGTGGCCGACGCGCGGTAGCGGCTCAGCCTCTGAACGGCTCCGCCGACGCGAGCGTGACCTTCATGATCCCGCCGTCGGGCAGGTGGTACTCGCGAGCCTCGCCGACGCGGGCCCCGAGCAACGCTGCCCCGAGCGGCGAGTTGGGCGAGATGACCTGGAGGTCGCCGTGGGCGCCCTCCTCGCGGGAGCCCAACAGCACGGTCTCGGTGTCGTCGTCGTCGTACCGGATCGTCAGCACCATGCCCGGCGCGGCGGTGCCGGACTTGGTGGGTGCGGTGCCGACCAGGGCGGTGCGCAGCAACTCCTGGAGTTGGCGGATGCGACCCTCCTGCTGGCCCTGATCCTCTCGCGCGGCGTGATAGCCACCGTTCTCCTTGAGATCGCCCTCCTCGCGGCGGGCGTTGATCTCGGCAGCGATGACGGGGCGGTTGGCGATCAGCACGTCGAGCTCGCCCTTGAGCCGGTCGTAGGCCTCCTGGGTCAGCCAGGTCACCTGCGTGTCCGTCACGGTCATCAGTCCTCCAGCCTGTTCCAGGGTCCATGCGGCCACGGATTATTCATCCGCAGTCGGGTATCGCCCGGCAAGTGCCCCCGGTCGCGGCAACGGCCCCAGAGAGAGATTTACCCCGAGTAAGGAAAAACACGACCCGCCTGCGGGCCGTGTACAGCTCACGTTAACACGACGTCAGCCGCTCGTCGCAGCCATTCGACAAACGGTTGGGGATGTCAAAGAGTTCCCAGGGCCTGTGAAAACGCAGGTCACAGTGGCTCCGGTGGTGGAATTGGGGGCACTCGGCGACGTTGCGATGCTCCATCTGCCGGGCTTACGGTAACCGTTCGGGCGGGCTCCGCGAACTGTGCGGCCGCGCGGGGAAGCAGGGAGCCTGCCGCGACGTTGACAGGCGCATGGCCTTTCTCGATCCGAACGACCCCCGGTGCTATGAGGTGGGTCCGCTGCGACTTCTGATGGTGCACGCGCACCCCGACGACGAGTCCAGCAAAGGTGCCGCCACCAGTGCCCGTTACGTGGCCGAGGGGCACGAGGTGATGGTGGTGACGTGCACCGGTGGCGAGGCCGGCAGCATCCTCAACCCGGCGATGAACCGTCCCGAGGTGATCGCCGACCTCACGGCGGTCCGGCGCGCCGAGATGGCCAGAGCCGCGGAGATCCTCGGCGTCCAGCATCGGTGGCTCGGCTTCGTCGATTCCGGGCTGCCGGAGGGCGATCCTTCACCGCCGTTGCCCGGGGGCTGCTTCGCGCTGGTCGACGACGACGAGGCCACCGCCCCGCTCGTGGCGCTGATCCGGGAGTTCCGCCCGCACGTCGTCGTCACCTACGACGAGACCGGCGGCTACCCCCATCCCGATCACATCAAGACCCACGTGATCTCGATGGCCGCCTTCGACGCCGCGGGTGATCCCGACCGGTTCCCCGAGGCCGGGGACCACTGGCAGCCCCTGAAGCTGTACTTCTGCCACGGGTTCTCCAAGGCCCGTCTCGTCGCGTTCGACACTGCGCTCACCACGCTGGGCATCGAGTCGCCGTTCAGGGAGTGGCTGGACAACTGGAGTGCGGATCGGCCCGATCCCGGAGCCCGCGTCACCACCCAGGTCGAGTGTGCCGACTGGTTCGGTGCGCGCGACCAGGCACTGCTGGCGCACGCCACCCAGATCGACCCCACCAGCCGCTGGTTCATCGTGCCCCTCGACGTTCAGCGCGACATCTGGCCGACCGAGGATTACGAACTCGTCCGCACGATGGTCGACGTGCCCACACCTGAGGACGACCTGTTCGCCGGCATCGAAGTGCGGGTGACCATGCGGCCTGCGGTCTGATCGGCCCGGGTAGCCTCTAGTGGTGAGTTCTGTGTTGTTGGTCGATCTGGGCGTGGTATCCGGTTCCGCGGTCACGCCCGGAGTGGTGGTGCTGTTCCCTGCGCAGGATCCGGCGCCGCCGCCGGGGAAGGGCCCCGAGTTCGGTAAGGCCTCGCCGGTCGCGCTCGTGATCATCCTGCTGATGGCGCTGGCCACCTTCGTGCTGATGCGGTCGATGTCGAAGCGGATCAAGCGGCTGCCTGCGAGCTTCGAACGCAACGACGCGGACAGTGGCGCAGCCCCGCAGCGCGACGGCAAGGATGCCGACGGGCGCGCCTGACCGCTCCCTCTGAGAAACTGGTGGCCATGCCCAACCGGCTCGCAGAAGCGACCAGCCCGTACCTGCTCCAGCACGCCCACAACCCCATCGACTGGTGGGAATGGTCCGACGAGGCGTTCACCGAAGCAGCCCGCCGCGACGTGCCGGTGTTGCTCTCCGTCGGCTACGCGGCCTGTCACTGGTGCCACGTCATGGCGCACGAGTCGTTCGAGGACGTCGCCACGGCGGGGCAGGTGAACACCGGGTTCGTCGCGATCAAGGTGGACCGCGAGGAACGCCCCGACATCGACGCGGTCTACATGGCTGCCACCCAGGCGATGACAGGCCAGGGCGGCTGGCCCATGACGTGCTTCCTCACCCCTGCCGCTGAGCCGTTCCACTGCGGCACCTACTACCCGCCCACGTCCCGGGCAGGGATGCCCGGATTCCGTGAGCTCCTCGACGCCGTCACGAAGGCGTGGCGCGAGGACGGCGAGCGGGTGCGGAGCTCGGCAGGCCAGATCGCGGCCCGGCTGGCAGACAACTCCGCCGCGTCGCTGCCCCCGTCCGCGGTCGACAGCGACGCACTCGACCGCGCGGCCGTCACGCTCGGCGCCGGCTTCGACTCCCGATTCGGCGGGTTCGGCGGGGCCCCGAAGTTCCCGCCGTCGATGGCGCTCGAGTTCCTGCTGCGCCATCACGAGCGCACCGGATCGGGGGACGCGCTGCGGCACGCAGGCGTCACCGCGGAGCGGATGGCTCGGGGCGGCCTGTATGACCAGCTCGCGGGCGGTTTCTCCCGCTACAGCGTCGACGCGCAGTGGGTCGTGCCGCACTTCGAGAAGATGCTCTACGACAACGCGCTGCTGCTTCGGGTGTACGCGCACC
>JBKJPD010000433.1:0-3810 GCA_046595345.1 Pseudonocardia sp. | reverse complement strand
GTTGCGGGGCGTCGAGGAAGTCCAGCGCCGAGCGCGACGGGGGCGTGTCCACGACCACGAGGTCCCAGTTGCCGGTGGCCACGAGCTGCCCCAGCTTCTCCATGGCCATGTACTCCTGCGTTCCGGAGAACGACGAGGAGATGGTCTGGTAGAAGGGGTTGGCAATGATCGCCTCGGCACGGCCGGGCTCCGCGTGCGTCTCCACCATCTGGTCGAAGGTGCGGCGCATGTCCAGCATCATGGCGTGCAGTTCACCGCGCGGAGCGTCCGTGGAGCGCGCGCCGGCGGCCTCCACCCGACGGGGTTCGTTGCTTAGTTTCTGCAGGCCGAGGGCCTGCGCCAGCCGCTTCGCGGGGTCGATGGTGAGCACCACGGTGCGCCGGCCGCGCTCGGCGGCGCGGATCGCCAGCGCCGCGGACGTGGTGGTCTTGCCGACGCCGCCCGAGCCGCAGCACACCAGCACGCGGGTGGCGGGGTCGTCGATCAAGGCGTCGACGTCGAGGAACGCGGGAATCTTCACGGCCGGGCTCACGCCACGCCCCCTTCGGTCGTGCGCAGAAAGCTGAGGCGGAACATTCTCATCCGCGCACGGGCGCTCACGCGCCAACCCCTTGCTCGACGAGGTGCTCGGCGAGCTCGTAGAGCGAGCCGAGATCGACTCCGTCGAGGATGCGAGGCAACTCGAGGCGCGGCAGCGGCGCCGATGGCTCGGAGGCGAGGCGGGCCAGTGCCATCGCCTCCCCGTGCACCCGGACGGCGTGCTCGACGGTCTCGGCCACCAGCCCGTCGATCACCTCCGACGACAGGTCGAGGCCCGCAGCGGACAGGCCCGCGCGGATGCGCTCGGCGTCCACCCGGCCACCAGCGGCGGCGGCGACGGAACGGTCGGGCAGCCACTGCGGTCGAACCTGGTTGGCGATCACCGCACCCGGCCGCATCCCGGCCGCGATCAGATGGTCCACGGTCTCCAACGTCTCGGTCACCGGCAGATCCTCCAGCAACGTCACCAGGTGGACCGCGGTCAGTTCCGAATGCAACACCTTCACCACACCCTCGGCCTGGGTGTGGATCGGGCCGCTCCTGGCGAGCTCGGCCATCGCCTTGGTGACGTCGAGGAAGCTCACGACCCGGCCCGTCGGGGGCGCGTCGATCACCACCGCGTCATAGACCGGACGCCCATCGGCGCCCGTCCGGTTGACGCATTCCTTCGCCTTGCCGGTGAGCAGCACGTCACGCAACCCGGGCGCGAGGGTGGTGGCGAACTCGATGGCCCCCATCCGGCGCAGCGTCCGGCCGGCCATCCCGAGGCGGTAGAAAAGCTCGAAGTACTCCAGGAGTGCGGCCTCGGCATCGACCGCCAATGCGCGCACCTCACCACCACCGGGCGCGATGGCGATCTTGCGCTCCTCGTAGGGCAGCGGCGGGGTGTCGAACAGTTGGGCGATGCCCTGACGTCCCTCCACCTCGATCAGCAGAGTGCGCCGGCCGCCCGAGGCGAGGGCGAGGGCAAGTGCCGCGGCCACCGTCGTCTTCCCGGTACCGCCTTTGCCCGACACCACGTGCAGCCGTGCGGCCGACAACGCTGCTGGCCAACCCGATGAGCTCACCGACCCAGGCTACGGAGCCGTGGCCCGACCGGCCGCCTGAACCAGGTGAGGCGCTGACTACAGTCTTCTCCTATGAGCACACCCGGTTCGACCGTGACGAAGTGGGAATACCTCACCGCCCCGGTGCTGATCCATAACACGCAGGCGATCCTCAACAACTTCGGGCGCGACGGCTGGGAGCTGGTGGCCGTCACCGCAGGCGCCAACGGTGAGCAGCTCGTGGCGTGGTTCAAACGCCCTGTTCTCGATAAGCCGGTCCAGGGCTGATGGCCACGCCCACGGAACGGCTCGCCGAGCTGGGCATCGTCCTGCCCGGCGTCGCGCCGCCCGCCGGTGCCTACATCCCGGCCCGCCGCACCGGATCGCTGGTGTTCACCTCCGGTCAGCTGCCCATCGTCGACAAGAAGTTGGTCGCTGCGGGCAAGGTCGGCGCGGCGGTCGACCCCGACGAGGCCTACCGGCTCGCTCGGACGTGCGCCCTCAACGCGCTCGCCGCGATCGACTCGCTCGTCGGGCTCGACGCCGTCATCGGTGTGGTGAAGGTCGTCGGGTTCGTCGCGTCCGCGCCGGGGTTCACCGGGCAGCCGGGCGTCGTCAACGGGGCGTCGGACCTGCTGGGCGAGGTGTTCGGCGAGGCCGGACGTCACGCCCGTTCTGCGGTCGGTGTGGCCGAACTGCCGCTGGACGCCCCGGTCGAGGTGGAGCTCGTGGTCGAGATCGCGGGCTGATGACCGCCGACGGCACCGTGACCGCCCAGCAGGCGGGGCACGAGCTGCTGATCCGGCAGGCCGGGCGGCTTCCCGACGAGCTGCTGTGGCGGCTGCGGGATTGGCTCGCCGCCGACGACAGGACGGCATTCCTCTCGATGCTGCCGCGGGAGTTGCTCCGCCACCAGGTCGGGCTCACCGACGGCGAGCGCGCCCTGCTGGTGGCGGCCGTCGGAGAAAACGACGCCTCACGGCGGCTGCCCGACGCGGTGCTGCCCCTGCCTTCGTCCGACAACACCACCGCCGTGTTCCACACCGGCCAAGATCCCCTCGATCAGGCCGCGCTCAGCGTGCTCGCCGTGGTCCGCGGCCATCCCGGCTGTGTGGAGCTGCGGCAGGCGTGGCGCCTCGGCGGGCGGCAGGATCAGCGCGTGGTGATCGTGCACGGCGGCGATCGGCCCTGGGCGCTCACCTCGACCCTGCAGCGCATCCTGCGGGCGCACGGCGACCGCACACCGTGTGTGGAGGTGCTCCAGCCGTACGGGGAGACCCCGGCCTACCACCAGGCCGCCATCATCGGCTCCGCCCCGATGTGGCGATCCGCCGCGATGGCGGAGAAATGACGGAGCCGGACGGAGGCGGTCGGGCGGACAACCGGACCTCGCACGAACTGCTGCTCGCGCTGGCCGGCCAGGTGGACGACGACCTGCTCGGCTGGGCCCGCGAGCTCGTCGCGTTCGGGGAGGACGCCCGGGCGGTCGAACTGATCACCGCGACCCTCATCGCCGACCGGACCGTGCTGCCCGGGCCGATCCGTGACGCACTCGTGGACGCCTGCCGGGCCGCCCGCACCGACCTCCACGCCACGCTGTCGGCCGCCGGCTCCGACGACCGCCCGGAGCACCGGTTCGACCCTGCGGTGGGACCCGACGTCGAGAGCGCGGTGCGCGGGGTGCCCGCCCAGCAGATCGAGGGCTGCCGGGTGCTGCTCACCGCGCGCGTGACACCGGCGGGAACGGCCCCCGGACCGTTGCCGCAACCCATCGTGCTCGTCGAGGTGGAGCCGGGGGGGCGGCCCGCCGAGGTGCTGGCGTACCAGCTCGCCGTGACGCTGGACCAGGCCGGCGTGCGCGCCGGCGTCGAGGTCCTCACGGCGGGGCACCCCCGCACGGCGTATCACACGGCGGCGCTGCACGATGCCCGCCCGGTCCACGACCGCACACCCGGCCCGGTCGAGGCCCTCAATCCCGGCCCGGTCGACGCCCTAGATCCCGGCCCGGTCGAGGCCCTCGATCCCGGCCCGGTCGACGCCCTAGATCCCGGCCCGGGCGAGGCCCTCGATCCCGGCCCACGTTCCGACGGGACGCCGCCCGGCGGCCCCGCGATCGACCTGTTCGGGGCCACACCCCATCCGCCGGCGCGGCGCACCTCCGACGCGACGGCCGAGTTCGCGGTCGTCCGGCCGATCCCCGACCCCGCCGGGGAGAACCCGCAGC
>JBKJPD010000635.1:0-10553 GCA_046595345.1 Pseudonocardia sp. | reverse complement strand
GATCGCGTCGACGTGCTGCGCGAGCACCTCGGCGAACGTGCGGACGCCGGTGGCCAGCGCGGCCGCGAGCGGCTCGTCGGGCAGCAGTTCGGGGCCGTCCGCGCGCAGCGCCGCGGTGCACGAGGGTTCCAGACCGACCACCGGCACGCCCGCCGCGAGCCACGGCTCGATCGTGCGCAGGCTGCGCCGAAGGACGCGGCGGGCAGCGTCGACCTGACCGGTGGACGTCCAGGTCAGCCCGCAGCACACGTCCCGCGGCGGCAGCTCGACGGTGTACCCCAGCGCGGTGAGCACGGCAACGGCGTCGACCGCGACGTGGGGGTCGAAGTGGTTGGTGAAGGTATCGGGCCAGAGCAGCACCCGCCCCGACGGTGCGCCTCCGGCGTTCAGGAAAGCCACGTTGCTGCCCCCTGAGGGCCTGAAAGTGGCTTTCCTGAACCTGGAGGCCGTGAAGGGGCGGCGCGCGATCTTCGGGATGCCCCGCTCCGGGGTGATGCCGCCTGCTCGCTTCGCCAGTGCGCCCAGGGGGCCGCTTGCCAGGGCGTTGAGGGCGTCCACCACCCGCGCGGGGAGCTTCCCGACCAGTCCCATCCAGCGCGGGAGCGCCCCCATCGAGTAGTGCGACGCCGGGCGCAGCTTCCCCGCGTAGCGCTGCGCCAGGAACTCGGTCTTGTACGCGGCCATGTCCACCCCGACCGGGCAGTCGCGCTTGCAGCCCTTGCAGGACAGGCAGAGGTCCAGCGCCTCGGCTACCTCCGGGGACTGCCAGCCGCCCGTGATCAGGTCCCCGGAGGCCATCTCGAACAGCAGCCGCGCCCGCCCCCGCGTGGAGTGCATCTCCTCGCCGGTGGCGCGGTAGCTCGGGCACATCACGCCGCCGGTCTCGGTGACGCACTTGCCGACGCCGAGGCAGCGGCGCGTCGCGCGGGTGAACGAGCCGCGGTCGTGGGCGAAGGCCAGCATCGGCTCGTCGCGGATCGTCGGCAGCCCGACGAAGACCCGCAGGTCCTCGTCGAGCTTGGCGGGGCGCACGACGCGGTCGGGGTTCATCCGGTCGTCAGGGTCCCAGATGCCCTTGAACTCCTCGAACGCCCTGATGATCACCGGCGGGTACATCCGGGGCAGCAGCTCGGCGCGGGCGGCGCCGTCGCCGTGCTCGCCGGAAAGTGACCCGCCGTGCGCGACGGCGAGATCGGCCCCGTCCTCCATGAAGGCGCGGAAGTTGGCGATACCGGGCCGGGTCATCAGGTCGAAGTCGATCCGGACGTGCAGGCAGCCGTCCCCGAAGTGGCCGTAGTAGGCGCCCCGACGGCCATGGGACGCCAGCAGTGCGTCGAACTCGCGCAGGTAGGCGCCGAACCGCTCCGGCGGTACCGCGGCGTCCTCCCAGCCGGGCCACGCCTCGCCGCCGTCGGCCGAGCGGGTGAGGATGCCCGCCCCGTCCTCACGGATGCGCCACAACGCCTTCATCGCGGCCGGATCGCTGACGACGACGCTCGTCGCGTCCGGGATCGCGCGGACGACGGCCTGCGCGGCGGCCTCGGCCTCCGCGCGCGTGGCTCCGCCGGTCTCGACGTAGAGCCAGCCACCGCCCGGGGGCAACGCCCGCGACGCCGACTCCACCGGGTTCGACGCCCGCAGTGCCGCAATCAGCCCGGCGTCCATGCCCTCGATCGTGAGCGGCGACAGCGCACGGATCGGCATGACGTGGTCGGCCGCGATGTAGGCGTCCGGGAAGCCGAGGACGGCCAGCGCGCGGGCAGGCGGCGACTCGACGAGCCGCACGGTGGCCCCCAGCACCGTCACGCAGGTGCCCTCGGTGCCCACCAGCGCCTTCGCGAGGTCGAACCCGTTCTCGGGCAGGAGCTGGTCGAGGTTGTAGCCCGACACACGTCGAGTCAGGTCGGGGAACGAGGACCGCACGTCGTCGGCGAGCCGGTCACTCAGTGCGTGCAGGGCATCGGGGATGCGCCCGGTCGTCCCGGGTCCGACGGAGAGTCGCTCGCCCCGATACGTGAGCACGTCAAGGGCGTGCACGTTGTCGACGGTCTTGCCCCACGCCACCGAGTGCGAGCCGCACGCGTTGTTGCCGATCATCCCGCCGAGCGTGCAGCGGTTGTGCGTCGACGGGTCGGGGCCGAACGTCAGGCCGTGCGGGTGGGCGGCGTCGCGGAGCCTGTCGAGCACCAGACCGGGCTGCACCCGGGCCGTCCGCGCTTCGGGATCCAGCGACAGAATCTGGTTGAGATGCTTCGTGAAGTCCAGCACCACCGCGGTGTTGACGGCCTGACCTGCGATGGAGGTGCCGGCGCCGCGGGGCAGCACCGGCACTCCGAACGTCGAACACACCGACATCGCGGCCTCGACGTCGTCGGTGTCCACGGGTGTGACGACGCCTATCGGGACGCGCCGGTAGTTGGACGCGTCGGCCGAGTACATCGCCCTCGTGCCGGCGTCGAAACGGACGCGACCTCGGACGGCATTGGTCAGGGCGTCATGCAGGTCGGCTGTGTCAGGAGGTAGCGCGTCCGTACTCACAACCTCAGTGTGATCCGCCCGTCGGCGGCGTACCGGCTGAGCCGGATGTGGGCTTGGGCAAAGTGGGCGGCGTCACGGCCTGTCCATGGCTGTGCCCATGTTTGTGTCCCGCGCCGGGCAGCACGTCACCGAGCCGCAGCGGCGCCTCGTGGAAGCGGCCCTCATGGGCGATGATCGGGCGCTGATCGCCGGCCAACTCGGGGTGCTTGTCCTCCAACTGCCGGCGGCGGTCCCACTGGCGCCGCATGCCCGTGACGTACTCCTTGTCGGCGTTGTAGACCCCGCGCCAGGTCTGCGGCATCTGCTCCTTGGCCAGGCCCGCGTTCGCCTGCCCGCCGAGGCTGAACCCGGCGGGGATCTTGCCGGCGTCGCCACCGCACCGCGGGCAACCCGGCGCCGGCGCATCGAAGGAGGCGAGGTGCTCGAAGCGCAGCCCGCATTCACACTTGTACACGTAGATCGGCATCGGCGGCCTTCCGGATGGGTGGCGGGGCCGGGCCCCCGCCACCGCTGTCACCAGTTCTCGACGGACCGGGTCAGGATCCCGGCGATGTCGTCCTCGGTCGGTGTCTTCGGGCACGTGGCGAGCAGGCGGGCCTGCTTCATCGTGCCCGGGACGAGGTCCGGGACGTCGGCCTCGGTGTAGCCGACGCCGCCGATCCCGTTGGGGATACCGATGTCGCGCATCAGCCGGATCAGTACCGACGGGAGCTGCTCGGACGGATCGCTGTGCTTCTCCGCGTCCGGATCCATCAGCGATGCGGCCCGCAGGTGCCGTTCCGGGGCGCTGTCGAAGGAGAACCGGAACGCCTCGGGTGCGGTCAGCGACACCGACTGGCCGTGCGGCACCATCGGCTCGTCCTGTGGGTAGCCCACCGGTCGGTAGTCCTTCACCCGCCCGGCGATCGGGTAGCCGTTGGCGTGCGGGATGTGCACCCCGGAGTTGCCGAAGCCCATGCCCGCGAACGTGGCGGCCATCATCATGTTCGATCGATCCTCGAGGGTCCCACCGTGCACCGAAGCCCGGAACGACCGTGCGATGAGCGCCATCGCCTTCTCGCACCACAGGTCCGACACCGGGTTCGAGCCGCAGTAGGTGACCCGCTCCTCGGGCTTCTTGCGGTCGAAGCTCGTGTAATACCGCGCGGTGTAGCTCTCCACCGCATGGCAGACGATGTCCATCCCCGACGCCGCGCTGACCTCCGGGCCCAGCGTCATCGTCAGCAGCGGGTCGATCACGGCGAGGGTCGGGCGCAGCCGCCAGTGGCTGATCCCGGTCTTGACCTTCATCGACAGGATGTCCAGCACGCACATGGCGGTGGACTCCGAGCCGGTGCCTGCCGTCGTCGGGACGGCGATGAGTGGCTTGAGCTGCCCCGGCGGCACCATCGCTCTTCCGATCGGCTTGTTGATGTAGTCCATCAGCTCGCCGGGGTGGCTCGTCAGCAGGTTGATCGCCTTGGCCGTGTCGATGGCCGACCCACCGCCGACCGCGACGAACCCATCCCACTCGCCCTGCGCACGGGCGTACTCGACGGCCTTGTTCATCGAGTCGTCGGTGGGCTCGACGTGCACGCCGTCGAAGATCTCGCAGTAGATGTCGTAGCGGTGCAGGTTGTCGGCGATGCGCTGCGGGATGCCCAGCGCGCTGATCCCGGGATCGGTGACGATCAGCACCCGCTTCACGCCGAAGCCGGCCATCTCGAAGCCGATCTCGTCGGATGCCCCGGCGCCGAACTTCAGCGGCGGCGCGCCCCACGTGAAGATCGTCTCTTCGGTGAGCTGCACAGTCATGACCGGGCCTCCGCGCGAACGAGAACGTCGGAATGCGTCACGTGTACGACCCCCCGGGCGCCACGCGCAACTGGTGGATCTGCTCGGCGTCGTGCCCGAACACCATCGTCGCGTTCGTCTTCTCCTGGATGCCGCGCAGCTTCTCCACCGACTTGTAGAAGTCTTCGAGGTTGTTGACGATCGCGGCCGGCGTGGCGGGCGGGCCGTAGCTGTCACCCATGTAGACGGCGTCC
Source organism: Pseudonocardia sp. (assembly GCA_046595345.1). Lineage (GTDB taxonomy): Bacteria > Actinomycetota > Actinomycetes > Mycobacteriales > Pseudonocardiaceae > Pseudonocardia. Next base: position 5,988 of record JBKJPD010000635.1, on the reverse strand, counting down.
GATGTGAAGATCATCGTTCCGGAGTCGGGGAGGTCCACCTGCATCGACATGGTGCCGACGGTGTGGCCGGGGGTCTCGATCAGCGTCACGCCGGGGAGGAACTCGGTGTCGCCGGAGACGGTCTGGAAGTCCAGGCCCTCGTAGTCGGTCTTGAGGTGCGCACCGGTGAACAGCCCATCGAACCCGAAGGCGAACTCCTTCTCCTTCTCGTGGCAGATCAGCTTCGCGTTCGTGTTCTTGAACATCTGCGCATTGCCCGCGTGGTCGAAATGCAGGTGCGACAGGATCACGTAGTCGATCTCGTCGAGGCCGATGCCCATCTGCTTGAGCCGCGAGTCGAGGTACTCGTCGTCGCTGACCTTGTCGTAGGGGAAGAAGTCCTGAAGACCGGTCGGCCCCCATCGCTGCTCCCAGTCACGCGGGCAGCTGGTGTCCCAGAGGATGCGTCCCTCGTCGGTCTCGACCAGCACGCAGTGTGTGGGCACGTCGACCCACGGAGCCGGGTCGTTCTTGTGGTTGCGGTCGACTATGGATCGGCCGGGCTTGAGCAGCAGCCAGGTCAGATCGGCGGTCATCGCCCCGCAGGGGATGACGCTCACCTTGTTCGCAGTGCCCATCAGGTTCCTCTCGTCGACGAGGGGGTCGGTCCCGCGAGCTCGGACTCGCCATGGGATTGACCGTGACATGTGGCATGCGACTCGTCCAGTCCTGCGCATGTGGCGATGCATCACCGTCCTGCCCACACTCCAGAGCCACGAGGTGCTCGTCCCGGCCTACCGGACCTGCGCCATGGCGGTCCTACCAGCCGGGGGCGGCGAGCCCCCGGACGGTCTTCTCGGCCGCGCCGTACATCGCGCGGACGGTCTTGCCGTCGTGGAACTCCCCGATCGCGGTCATCTCCCATGCGACCCCGCCGGGCGAGCCTGCGGGCCCGCTATCGGCGCTGCGTCGCAGCACGCACATCACGACGCCCGTGCGCGGCTCCGAGTCGGTGATGTCGAACCGGACGAGCTCGGCGCCCGAGTCGAGATCGATCAGCCGGCAGTAGGCGCTGCGGACCTCGGTGAACTTCTGACCCTGGAAGGAGTTGACGACGAACACGACGGCCGCGACCTCTGCGGGCAGCCCCAGCAGGTCGACGGTGATCGTCTCGTCGTCGCCGCTACCGTCGCCGGTGAGGTTGTCACCGGAGTGCTCGATGGCGCCGCGGTAGGCGCTCTTGCTCATGAACCAGACGGAGTCGGACTTCTTGCCGCGGCCGTCGATCGTGATGGCCGACGCGTCGAGGTCGATGCTGTGACCGCTCGCGGCCGGATCCCAGCCCAAGCCCATCGCCACCCGCCGCAACGGGGGCGCGCCGGTCTTGACGAGCGAGACGGTCTCACGCTTGCGTAGCGACACCCTCCCCTTGTCGAGGTTGACCTTCCCGGTCTCGGCGGGGGCGACCGGAGGCGGCGTGGGGGCCGCGGTGGCGGGCTGCTCCTCGTCGACGGAGATGCCGTAGTCGGTGGCGATCCCGGCCAACCCGTTCGCGTAGCCCTGTCCCACCGCCCGCACCTTCCACTGGGCGCCGCGCCGGTAGATCTCCACGCACAGCAGGGCCGTCTCCGCGTCGAGACCCTCAGGGGTGAACACCGCGACCGGCTGCCCGGCGACCGCGACGTCCATCCGCAGACTGCCCAGCGCCCCGAACGTCGCCGGCCCGCGGCCGTCGAGGCTTGCGGTGACCACCACCGTCTCGATGGCCGCGTCGACGTCGCCGGGCTCGACGTCCACGCCGTCGGGGTTGTAGCGGACGCCGGGGGCCTGCGGCTGGTTGTAGAACACGAAGTCGGCGTCGCCGCGAACCTTCCCGGTGGCCGTCACGAGCAGTGCGGAGATGTCGACGGGTGAGCTCGCGGTGACGCGAACCGTGACGGGGCCGGCCGGGAGGGGCGCGTTGGCGCCCTTGGGGAGGGTCTGCACGTCGGTGATCCTGCCAGCGGACGGGCGACGGCGTCAGCCCGTCGTCACGGGCCGGCTGCGGCGGGGCCGTAGGACGCCACATCCGGCGCGTCATGTGATCAGGCTCGCAGGCACCGCCGGGCGCCTGATCAGGCTCGCAGGCACCGCCGGGCGCCGCGATGCGAGATACCGCGCCCGGGGCCACGCTGCCCAGCTCAGTAGGCTCGGCCGGTGCCTGGAAACGTCTCCGACCTGTTCGATCCCGCGGCGTGGCGGGAGGTCGAGGGCCCCGGCGTCGGTGCCGCGGACTTCACCGACATCACCTACCACCGGGCCCGGGAAACGGGCGCCGTCCGCATCGCCTTCGACCGGCCCGAGGTGCGCAACGCGTTCCGCCCCGGCACCGTCGACGAGCTCTACCGCGCGCTCGACCACGCCCGCCAGAGCCCGGATGTCGGTTGTGTGCTGCTCACCGGCAACGGTCCATCGCCCAAGGACGGCGGCTGGGCGTTCTGCTCCGGTGGCGACCAGCGCATCCGCGGGCGTACCGGCTACCAGTACGCCTCCGGTGACACCGCGTCGACGGTGGATCCGGCGCGGTCGGGACGGCTGCACATCCTGGAGTGCCAGCGGCTCATCCGGTTCATGCCCAAGGTCGTCATCGCGGTCGTCCCGGGCTGGGCGGCCGGGGGCGGGCACTCGCTGCACGTCGTCGCCGATCTGACGCTGGCCAGCGCCGAGCACGCCCGGTTCAAGCAGACCGACGCCGACGTCGGCAGCTTCGACGGCGGCTACGGCTCGGCGTACCTGGCCAAACAGGTGGGCCAGAAGTTCGCCCGCGAGATCTTCTTCCTGGGTCGCGAGTACTCCGCCGCCGACGCCCACCGGATGGGTGCGGTCAATGCGGTAGTGCCGCACGCAGAGCTGGAGACGGTGGCGCTGGAGTGGGCGAAGGAGATCAACGGCAAGTCCCCGACAGCGCAGCGGATGCTCAAGTACGCGTTCAACCTGACCGACGACGGGCTGGTCGGGCAACAGCTGTTCGCCGGCGAGGCCACGCGGCTGGCATACCTGACCGACGAGGCCGTCGAGGGCCGCGACGCATTCCTCGAGAAACGCGACCCCGACTGGTCGGCCTACCCCTGGCACTACTGAACACCGCGTCCCGGCATGCCGGGACCGCACCCGCGGCGGGCGGCCGCTCGGTGTCGCTCCCGGGGCAGAGTGGGGCGCAGGAAGTACGCGGGACCTGTCGAGAGGGACGAGAATCGGATGCCGGACGGCGTGAACGGGTGTGTCCGGATGGACGGCTCACCGGAGCGGGTCACGGAACTGGCAGCAGCGCTCAGTGCCGCACTGGAGGGCAACGGCCCGGTCGTGCTGCCGCTCGGACCCGGCGCCTACGCACCCCCGACGGCCACCGCGCCGGGCGCTGCGGTCCTGATCGCCACCTCCGGTTCCACCGGTGAACCGAAGCTCGTCGCGCTCTCCGCCGCGGCGCTGCGGGCGTCGGCGCAGGCCACCGCGACCCGGCTCGGCGGGCAGGCACGCTGGCTGCTGGCGCTGCCGGCCGAACACGTCGCGGGCGTGCAGGTGATCGTGCGGGCGCTGCTCGCCGGCGCGCCGCCGGTCGTGCAGGATCTGCGGCCGGGATTCCGGCCGGACGATTTCGCGGCCGCGAGCCGCGAGCTGGGCGGCGGGCGGCGCTGCACCAGCCTGGTACCCACCCAACTCCGGCGGCTTCTCGACGCCGGCGCCGCCCCGCTCGAGGCGCTGACCGGCTTCGCCGCGGTGCTGGTCGGTGGTGCCGCGCTCGACGCGGGGACCCGTGACCGGGCGCTGGCGGCGGGCGTGCGGATCGTCACGACCTACGGCATGAGCGAGACCGCCGGAGGCTGCGTGTACGACGGGACTCCCCTCGACGGGGTGACGGTCGACCTGGATGCCGACGGCCGCATCCTGCTCGGTGGGCCCACCCTCGCCGACGGCTACCTGGGACGACCCGATGAGACGGCCGCCGCGTTCGCCGAGGGCCGGTTCCGCACCGGCGACCTCGGGCGGTGGCGCGACGGGCGCCTCGAGGTACTCGGGCGGGCGGACGACATGATCGTGACCGGCGGAGAGAAGGTGGCCCCGGCCGCTGTGGAACGGGTACTGGCGGCCGAGCCCGGCGTGCGGGCGGTATGCGTGGTCGGGGTGCCTGATCCCGAATGGGGTCAGATCGTCGCCGCGGCGATCGTCCTGGAACAGGGCCGCTCCCCGGAAACGGACGGCCTGCGAGCGGCGGTCCGCGCCGAGCTCGGACGGGCCGCGGTACCCCGCCGCATGGTCGTGGTCAGCGAGATCCCGCTACGTGGGGTGGGTAAACCAGATCGATCGGCCGTCGCCCGACTGGTAACCGGTGACTGAAACGGCAGCAGAACGCCACCCACATGACTGAAATCGGGCCAAACACCAAAGTGGTGATTACTCTGCGTTGATTGACCACTACCGTCTCATCCGGTGTGCTGCCTCTGACGGCACTTTCGTCACTTCAGTAACACGGGAGGAGACAGCATGCGGATGAGGCTGCGCACCGCAGCACTGCTCGCCGTCGCGGGTGCGCTCGCGGTCGGCATCGTCACACCGGCAGCGGCTGCTCAGACGGTGGCGACCCAGACCGCGCCTTCACCATCGGGGGCCGCGACCACCTGGTCGGCGGACTTTGCGGGCGGGGACCCGGTCGGCGTCCACGTCGACGGCGGGACCGCCGTCCTCGACCCGGCGGAGGCGTTCCCCGCAGCCGCCGACGACGGCGCCGGGGGCGGACCCGCGGTGCCGACCGGCCTGCTCACCCTCCAGCCCCGACGGCTGGACGCAGCGAGTGACCGGATCGACACGGTCGTGGCCGGCGACGTACCGGCAGGCACCACCGCGACCGTCGACGTCCGCGGCCGCCGCGCCACCGGCAGCTGGACCGAGTGGATCCCGGCCGCGCCGGGCGCACCCACCGTGCTTCCCGAGCCGGCGGTGGAGGTGCAGGGCAGGCTGGCCCTCACCGGCAGTACCGGGGCGAGCCCAGCCGTCCACGACGTGACTCTCACCGCCTACCCGACCGATCGCATCCGACTCGGCCGCTCGCTGACCGAGCAGGTGCCCCAGGTCTACTCGGTGTTCGCCACCCGGGAGGGTCTCACAGGCAGCACGACCGCGAACGGTCACGTCATCGCCGAACGCGATCACTTCGTCGCGCTCCCCTCCAGGAGGGCGCTCTCACCACGGGATACGAGCGACTACTCGGTGAAGGTCTGCGCACCCAACGGCCGCTGCGCGTTCGCACCGGTGTGGGACGTCGGACCGTGGAACACCAAGGACGACTACTGGAACCCCGGGCCCAAGCGCCAGCAGTGGGCCGATGTCGCGCAGGGCGTCCCCCAGGCACAGGCCGCGTACAAGGACGCCTACAACGGCGGCAGGGACCAGTTCGATCGCAAGGTCTCGAACCCCTCGGGCATCGACCTCGGCGACGGCCTGTTCTGGGACGCACTCCAACTCACCGACAACTCCTATGTGACGGTCGACTACCTGTGGACCGGGAACGTCCGGCTCTCCGAGGTCGTCGGGGACGGGCCGGTGGACGTGCGCGCCGCACCGAGCACCGACGCGGCGGTGGTCGGGATCGCCGCAGGCCATGCCGCGGTGCCGGTGCAATGTGTGCTGACCTCCGAGCATGGCAAATGGGTGCGGATCGGGACCGGCCAGTACCTCGCCGCCGCCGCTGTCCCCTACCCGGGCCCGGTCGGGGCCTGTGCCGCCGAGGACCCCGTCGGTCCCGGGCCCGCCGCCGGTTAACGTTGACCCGTGGCCACAGTGGAGCAGTGGATCGAGGGTGCGCGCCCGCGTACCCTCCCGACCGCGATCGCCCCGGTGCTGGTCGGTACCGGTGCGGCCCTGGGCGACGGCGCCGTTGCGCCCGGACGGGCGCTACTCGCGTTGCTGGTCGCCGTCGCTCTGGTGATCGGCGTCAACTACGCCAACGACTACTCCGACGGCATCCGCGGCACC
>JBKJPD010000472.1:0-2808 GCA_046595345.1 Pseudonocardia sp. | reverse complement strand
CCTGAGCATCGTCGGGGAGAGGAAAGCGGCGTGGGTGACCTGATGCTCCTCGATCAACGCGATGAAGTCCCCGGGCGAGAAGCTGGTTCCGGGCGCGATGACCTGGGTCGCGCCCCGCGCTGTCGACGGCAGCACGTACATCCCGCTGCCGTGGGTCAGGGGGGCGGCGTGCAGGTAGATGCTTCCGTCGGCGACCGGATCGAGGTCGGCGAGATAGGCCTGGGTCATCGCGGCGAGGTTGCGGTGGGTGAGCGTCGCGCCCTTCGGTCTGCCGGTCGTTCCGGAGGTGTAGAACAGCCATGCCGGGTCGTCGGGTGCGGTGTCGACTGCGGGGGACGGCTCCGCGGCCAGCACGTCCTCGTAGTCGAGCCCGGCGGCTGATCCGTCCACGGTCGATCCGTCCGCCCGGGCCACCCGCAGCACCCGGACCGCCTCCGGGAGGGCCCGGATCATGGCGGCCGTCTCGTCACTGACGACGACGGCCGCCCCGCCGCTGTGCCCGACGATGTAGCCGACCTCGTCGGGATGCAGGTGCCAGTTGACCGGGACGGCGACGAACCCGCCGTGGAAAGCGGCCCACATCGACTCGACGAGCTCGGGTCGGTTGGGCATGACCAGCACGATGCGGTCACCGCGCCGCAGCCCGAGCCGGGTGAGGCCGGCGGCGAGCCGGCCGACCCGGTCGCCCAGTGCCCGGTAGGTGAGCGCCCGCGGGCCCTGTACGAGCGCGAGCCCGTCACCGGCTCGTGTGATCCCGTCGGTGAGCAGGGTAGCGATGTTCACAAGGTCTCCAGCTACGTGGTCCGCCGCCCGCTGACCGCAGCACGTCGTCTGGGCGTGCCGCGATCAGCGGGTGGACTGCGGTGGCGCCGCGAAACTAGCTGGCGTCGACCTTGGGCATGATCTCTTCCGTGAGGAGCTTGAGATCGTCGAGCGTCTTCGACACCGGCACGTCCGCGAACGGCGGCCAGAGCAGGGGCATCGTCATACCCGCGTCCTTGTACTCTTTGAGCCGGTCTGTGATCTGCCCGGCGCTGCCCACCAGCAGGTTGGTGAGCTTGCCGTTCGGGGACTGATCGACGTCCACATCGGTGATCACGAACCAGATCATGCTGCAGATGTCGAGATCGTCGACCGAACGGGAGGTGTCGAGCTCGTCGAGCTCCGTCTGGATCGCCGCACGCCACTTCCTGAGCTCCTCCGGCGTGTCCTGGATCCCGATCCAGCCCGCCAGGCCGTACTTGGCGATGCGGCTCGCCGCGCGCTTCGGGTCCTTGAGCCCGCTGATGAAGATCGGCGGATGGGGCTGCTGCACGGGCTTCGCCCCGAACCCGCAGCTCTCGAAGTCGGCGAACTCGCCGTGATATTCGAAGAGCTCGTTCGTCCAGATGCCCTGCATGATCTCGATCGTCTCGCGCACGTGCTTGTGCCGCTTGGGAAAGATGTGCGCCGCGCTCGCCGCCGCGAACTCCTCGGGCATCCACCCGGAGCCCACGCCGACGTTGAGCCGGCCTTTCGACAGGTGGTCGATCGTGGCCAACTCCGCAGCCAGGACGCCGGGTGAGCGGTACGGCGTGTCGATGATGCTCATACCGATCCGGACCTTCGACGTCTTCGCCGCCAGCCACGGGATCAACGGCATGCCCTGGAGGAACTCTCCTCGTGCGGTGACGGGCAGCCCCTTGGGGAACCCCTCCATCATGCCGAAGGAGTGCTGCAGCTCCATTCGGTCGGAGGCCTCCGGCACGACGATCCGGTCGAGCGTCCAGACCGAGTCGAAGTCGAGATCCTCGGCGAGCGCGGTGAGATCCTCGAGCTCCTTGACACTCACCTTGTCGCGGAAGTTGGGCAGGTAGAGAGCGAGCTTCACGGGGACGGCCTCCTGGTCGGTTCGTCGTGGTGGATCGGCGGATCGGGGGAGACAGCAGCCACCCCCGGCCCGCACCGTGGATCAGGCCGCGGTGATCCCGCCGTCGATGACCAGCTCCGAGCCCGTCACCCAGGGCGACTCGTCGGAGGCGAGGTAGAGCACGCCGTAGGCGATATCCATCGGCTCACCGGGGCGGCCGAGCGGGTGCACCTGGGAAAGCGCCTGGAAGAACGCGTCGCGATCACCGGTGTTGTCGCCGAGCTGCTGGACCATCGGGGTCCAGGTGTAGCTGGGGTGCACCGAGTTGATGCGGATGCCGTACCCCTGCTTGGCGACGTGCAGCGCCGCGGACTTCGTGAAGAGCCGCACCGCACCCTTCGACGCGTTGTAGGCGGCGAGGTTGTCGATCCCGACGAGGCCGGCGATGGACGAGATGTTCACGATCGATCCGCCGCGCGGGTCCTGCGCCTTCATCACCCGGATCGCTTCGCGGGTGCCCAGGAAGACCGCCTCGCTGTTGATGGCGTTGACGTGCCGCCAGCCCTCGAGGGTGGTGTCCTCGACGTTGGCATCGAGCACGATGCCGGCGTTGTTCACCACGATGTCGAGGCGCCCGTGCTCGGCCACGATCCCGCCGGTGATCTCGGCCCATGCGGCCTCGTCCGTAACGTCCTGGTGGACGTAGACGGCCTTGCCGCCGTTTGCGGTGATGTCCTTGGCGACCGTCTTGCCCTCGGAGTCGAGGACGTCGGTGAGGATGACCGTCGCGCCCTCCTGGGCCAGGAGACGACCCGTTGCCTCGCCCAGCCCGCGTGCGCCGCCGGTGATCAGGGCGACCTTGCCCTCAACTCGTCCCACTGAATCCTCCGTTGATCTCGTGATCGATGTGGTGTGCGCCACGTTAGGAGCGGGTGCGAGGGGGGAGAAGGGCCCGCGAC
>JBKJPD010000037.1:0-2677 GCA_046595345.1 Pseudonocardia sp. | reverse complement strand
GGAGCCGAGTGCGAAGCGGATCAGGTCGGGCATGTCGGCGCGGATGGCGGTCTTGTCGGTGTCGATGTAGGCGAGCAGTCGTCGGCGTTCTTCGGCGGTGAGGCCACGCGGGGGTGTTTTGCGGTGGCCCTTGGGTGACTCGATGCGTTCCAGTTCGCGGACCGGGTTCGATGGGATGGCCTTGTGCAGGACGGCCTGCTGCAGCACGCCGGTCACGATCGAGCGGTGGATGCGCCGGGTGTTGGCCGCGTAGAGGACCTTCTCCGACGTTGTGCCGTCCTCGCGCTCGACGACGCGGCGGCCCCGCTCCAGGCGGGTGAAGAAGGCATCCATCTGCGCGACGTCGCACTCGCCGAGGCGTAGTTCGCCGAGCTGGGGGAGGACGAGCTTGTCCAGCCAATACGTGTAGGCGGCGGCCGTTGAGTCCTCGCGACGTGCGCTGATCTTGCCCATGTATAGGGCGGCCGCATCGCGAAACCGCGAGTTGGGGCGAAGCACCGCAGTGCGCTCACCGTGGCGACCGCGTAACTCCTCCTGGAGGGCTTGCTGGGCAGCCGCGCGCGTCGAGCCCCAGCGGGCGACGCGGCGTGTCACACCGTCAAGGTCGCGGACCCGGCAGCGGGCGGCCCACTGGCTGCCTTCGCGGGTCAGCTTGACCGTGCCGTGGTGCCCGAGGGCGAGTGGAGGACGAGCCAATGGAACCTCCCGAGTGAGGTTTCCGACGAGTTTCCGTCAAGTTCGATCACTCGGAAGACTAATGCAGGTCAGGGCCGAAGCCCTGACCTGCAGTGATTGTGCGCCGCGAGGGAATCGAACCCCCAACCCGCTGATTAAGAGTCAGCTGCTCTGCCGATTGAGCTAGCGGCGCATACCGCTGCGCCCAGCCGCTCGGCGCCGTGGGAGACGTTACCGTCTCGTCGGGCGGGCCGTGCGGCGGGGTGCCACGGCATGGGGTGAGTGACGGGACTTGAACCCGCGGCCCCCTGGACCACAACCAGGTGCTCTACCAGCTGAGCTACACCCACCATACAAACCACCGGCCGGAGCCGGTGAGATCCTCACTCTAGCTTGCCTCCGCAGGGGTCACGAAGCGGGTTCCCGCCGGGGGAGGTCGGCCGCCACAGCCTGAGCCTGCTCGGTGGTCGGCCCAGGGGGTGCGACGAACAGAGTGCGCCGGTAGTAGGCGAGCTCGCGGATCGACTCCTCGATGTCGGCCAGTGCGCGGTGCGCGAGTTCCTTCTCGGGCTTGGCGTAGAACACCCGCGGGAACCAGCGGTGGGCGAGCTCCTTCAGGGAGCTGACGTCCACCATCCGATAGTGCAGATGGCCGTCGAGCTCCGGCATGTCGCGGGCGAGGAAGCCCCGGTCGGTGGCGATGGAGTTGCCCGCGAGCGGAGCGGTGCCTACGTCGGGCACGTACTTGCGGATGTACTCGAGCACCCGCTGCTCGGCCTCGGCCAGCGTGACCGTCGACGCGCGGACGGCGTCGGTGAGCTTTGAGTGTGCGTGCATGTCGCGCACCACGTCGGGCATCGCGGCCAGCGCCGACTCGTCGGCGTGTATGACGATGTCCACGCCGTCGCCGAGGATGTTGAGGTCTCCGTCGGTCACCAGCACGGCGATCTCGATCAATGCGTCGCTCCGCAGATCCAGGCCGGTCATCTCGCAGTCGATCCATACTAAATGGTCGTTCACCCCGGCAGCCTAAGCCTCCGGCCCGGGCTCCGGGAGCGTGCTGCCCACGGAGGTGCACGATCGGGACCTCAGGGCGACAGGTTCGTGCGAGTGTGTCGTGCGCGTGGGCGGGTAGGGGATCCCGCTAGGCTCCCGCGCCGTGGGGGACGACGCAGCAGCCCAGGAGATCGCCGCCGGGTACGTCACCGAGGGAGCCGCGCTCGAACTGGGCTGCGTGCTCGTCGACGGGGTGGTCGACCCGACCGCGCGCGTGCGTATCCCGTTCGCGACGCTCAATCGGCACGGTCTCATCGCCGGCGCTACCGGTACGGGCAAGACGAAGACGTTGCAGGGGCTCGCCGAGCAGCTCTCGAACGCGGGCGTACCGGTGCTGCTGGCCGACGTCAAGGGTGACCTGTCCGGGATGTCGCGCGCCGGGGAGTCGAACCCGAAGATCGACTCGCGGGCTGAGGACACCGGCGACGACTGGACGCCCACCGCGTTCCCCGTCGAGTTCCTCTCGCTGGGGGGCGGGAGTTCCGCCGTGCCCATCCGCGCCACGCTCACCCAGTTCGGCCCGATCCTGCTGAGCAAGGTGCTCGACCTGAACAGCACCCAGGAGTCGACGCTCGGCCTGATCTTCCACTGGGCCGACCAGCGCCAGCTCCCGCTGCTGGACACGAAGGACCTGCGCGCGGTCATCCAGCACCTCACCTCCGACGAGGGCAGGCCCGACCTCAAGGGCATCGGCGGGGTGTCCTCCGCCACGGCCGGGGTGATCCTGCGGGCGCTGGTGAACCTCGAGGCCGCCGGCGGCGAGGACTTCTTCGGCGAGCCCGAGTTCGACCCCCAGGACCTGCTGCGCGTCGTCGACGGCAAGGGCATGGTCACGCTGCTGGAGCTCGCCGACCAGGCCGCCAACCCGAGGCTGTTCTCCACGTTCCTGATGTGGCTGCTCGCGGAGCTCTACGAGGAGCTCCCCGAGGCGGGCGATCTCGACAAG
>JBKJPD010000179.1:0-5920 GCA_046595345.1 Pseudonocardia sp. | reverse complement strand
GTCGAAGCGTGCACGCAAGCGGCGCGACCGCGGCAAGAAGGGCGCCAACCACGGCAAGAAGCCCAACACGTGAGAGCTGAGCCGGGCGGGCGATGCCCGCCCGGCTCTCGTCCCCGATGTCCGGCCCGGGTCGGTCAGCCCAGGCGTTCGATGCGCGTGGCGCGCACCTCAAGCGTGGTGGTGGTGCCGTCGGGCCCCGTCTCCACCGTCACCTCGGCCTGCTCCAGCACCGCGTGGCGGATCTGCAGGCGCAGCCGGTTCCGCAGTCCGTCCGGGGCCTGCTCGCCGCCGCACTTCGTGGCCAGGAGCCTCTTCAACTTCTCGTCGAGGCCGTATTCCGACAGGCAGGGACCACACTCGTCGAGATGGCGGGCGAGCAGCGCCCGGCGCGTCTCGTCGCACTCGTGATCGAGAAACAGCCACACCTCGGCGAGGACCTCGGCACAGTCCGTGTCGTGGTGGTCACCGCAACTCATGACGGCACCTCCTGCTCCCCGCGCAGGAAACCCCGTTCACGCGCGGTGCCGGTCAGCATGTCGCGCAGTTGACGACGTCCCCGGTGCAACCGCGACATCACCGTGCCGATGGGCGTGCCCATGATCCCGGCGATCTCCTTGTAGGCGAATCCCTCGACGTCGGCGAGGTACACCGCCATCCGGAAGTCGTCGGGCAGCGCCTGCAGGGCAGCCTTCACGTCGTTGTCGGGCAGCAGGTCGAGCGCTGCCATCTCCGCCGACGGCAGCCCGAGCGACGTGTGCGCACCGGCCTGGGCGATCTGCCAGTCAGTGATCTCGTCGGTGGGCGACTGCAACGGCTGGCGCTGCTTCTTGCGGTACCCGTTGATGTAGGTGTTGGTGAGGATCCGGTACAGCCAGGCCTTGAGATTGGTGCCGGCGCGGAAGGTCTTGAAGGCCGAGTAGGCCTTGAGGAACGTCTCCTGCACCAGGTCCTCGGCGTCGGCGGGGTTGCGGGTCATCCGCAGCGCCGCGCCGTAGAGCTGATCGAGTAGCGGCAGGGCGTCACGCTCGAAGCGGGCCGCGCGCTCGTCGGCCGTCTCCACAGGCTGTTCGGGCCCATCCTCCGCGCCATCGACCCCGGTCCGGACGGGTACGCCGTCGGTCGCCGCCTCCTCGGTGCCAGGCACCGCACTCCTCTCACGCTGGACCGCGCGCAACGCGACCCCGGGACCGGTCGCCACGGCGACCGGATGACGGGCCGACAGTACGCGCCCCGCCCCCGGTCGGCTCGTCGGCCACGCGTCCCCGCGCGAGAGCGGGGCTTCCATCACTGCATACGTCACGACAGGTTCCAACGCGGGCCCCCGTCGGGTGATTCCCTTACTGTCACCCAACGTGGCAGGCAAGGGAACACCCGCGACAGAACTGCTCGCCAAGGCCGGGGTGGAGTACCGACTGCACGCCTACGAGCACGGCCGGGGCGCCTACGGCCCCGAGGCCGCGCACATGCTCGGAGTCGACCCCACCCGAGTGTTCAAGACCCTGATCGCCGAGGTCGACGGAGCGCTGACGGTCGGGATCGTCCCGGTCTCGGCCAAGCTCGACCTCAAGGCACTCGCAGCGGCGGTAGGTGGCAAGCGGGCCGCGATGGCCGAGGTGGCGGACGCCGAACGCGCCACCGGCTACGTCACGGGCGGGATCTCCCCGCTCGGTCAGCGCAAGCGCCTGCCGACCGTCATCGACGCCTCCGCGCGGGACCTCGACACCGTGTTCTGCAGCGCCGGACGACGCGGACTCGAGGTGGAGCTCGCGCCGACGGACCTCGTCCGGCTCACCGGCGCCCGGTTCGCCCCGATCGCCGGGTAGCCCGGTCCGGCCGGACGTGCGCCAGCCAGTCGGCGACGGCGGCGCCGACAGCGGGCAGGTCGGCCTTGAGGGAGTGGTCGCCGCGCAGCAGCACGACATCGCGGCCGGGCCCGGGTTCGGGGCGGCCGAACGGATCGCGCTGACCCTGCACGACAAGCACCGGCACGGTGGGAGCGGCGAGCTCGGCGAGGCGGTCCTTCTCGGGCTTCCCGGGCGGGTGCAGCGGGAACGCCAGGCACAGCACACCGACCGCCCCGCCCGCGCAGGCCGTGCGACAGGCCACCCGGGCGCCGGAGCTTCGGCCACCGAACAGCAGTGGCCCGCCGCTTCCGACGTGCTCCACCACCGCCAGCCACGCCGCATCCAACTGCCTGGCCGGTGCGGGCGCGCGACGCCCTGCGACGCGGTACGGCTGTTCGACGAGCACGACCGCCACCCCGGCCGTCAGGGCGGCGGCGGTGGCCGCGACGAGGTCGGGCGCCCCCACGCCGCCGCCTGCGCCGTGGCCCAGCAACAGGACCGCCCACGTGTCGCCGTCAGGATCGTGGCGGGCGATCCGGGCCGGGCCGTGCGGGGTCGCGACCTCGGTCGGCGGGCTCATTGCGGGTTCGGCCCGGCCAGCAGGTCGAGCTGTTGGGGCTCGACCTGCTGGGGCTCGAGGACGTCGCCGGGCGAGAGCCGGGCCAACAGCTCCGGTCCGTTGTTGCGGACGCTGTTGACCAGCGGGGACACCGGCCGCAGCTCCAGCGTCGCCACCAGGACGGCCGAGGGCGGGGTGAGCAGAGCGGCCACCGAGTCGTCGGCGCCGCTCGTGTCAGGGTCCAGCCATGCATCCCAGGCCGAGGACGGGAGTACCAGCGGCATCCGGTCGTGAATCTGCGCGAGTGGGCCGACCGCGGCGGTGGTGAGGACGGTGGCCGTCACCAGCCCGTCGGGGTAGAGGTTCTCGGGATCGTCCTTCGGTTTCCAGAACTCCCACAGACCGGCCATCGCCAGCAAGGAACCGTCGGCGTAGTGGGTGTAGTAGGGCTGCTTGTGCGGTGTCGACTCCGTGTCGACTCCCCGCTGCCACTCGTACCAGCCGTCGGCCGGGATCAGGCAGCGCCGCGCGTTGAGGGCGCGCCGGAACGCCGGCTTCTCGGCCACCGTCTCGGACCGCGCGTTGATCATGCGGGCACCCGCCTTGGGATCCTTCGCCCACGACGGGACGAGCCCCCACTTCACAACCCGCAGGCTGCGCTCGGTGACCGCCGGGTCGGGCGTGCCGTCGGCGTCGCGGGGATGGCGCTGCACCACCGCGACGATGCTCGTGGTGGGCGCGACGTTGTAGCTCGCCGCCACCTCGCCGGCGGTGGCGTCGACGGCACGGAACTCTGCGGCGAGGTCCGCGGGGGCCTTGATCGAGGCATAACGACCACACATGCCGTCCATCGTGGCAGTTCGGCGAAGCCGTCACCGGACGACCTGCGGCCGCCACATCCTCAGGTCGGACGCGCGGCTGCTGGACACTGACCGCGATGGGGGATCATCAGACCTGTGACCTCCATCTGGCCCGCCCCGCTCGCCGCCGGGCCTGTGCGCGGCCGGGTGGCCGTGCCGGGCTCCAAGTCCGTCACCAACCGCGCCCTGCTGCTCGCGGCCCTGTCCGGAGGTGCCGCGTCCGTGTCGGGCGCACCTGCCACCCGCGACACCGCGCTCATGGTCGGGGCCCTGCGGTCGCTCGGCGTACCGATCGTGGTGGACGGCGAGCACGTCGCGTTCACCGCCCACGACGGTCTGCGCGGCGGGGTCCCCGTGGAGTGCGGCCTTGCGGGCACCGTCATGCGGTTCGTGCCGCCCGCCGCGGTGCTGGCCGACGGCCCGGTCCGCTTCGACGGCGACCCGCGGGCCCGGGACCGGCCGATGGGCACCGTCCTCGATGCACTGCGGGCGTTGGGCGCGCGCATCGACGGTGCCGGGCTGCCGTTCACGCTCCATGGGACCGGTGGCCTGACCGGCGGCGACGTGGTGATCGACGCGTCGGCCTCGTCGCAGTTCGTGTCGGGGCTGTTGCTCTCGGCCGCGCGCTACGACAAGGGCGTCACGGTGCTCCACGACGGCAAGCCGGTGCCCTCGCTGCCACACATCGACATGACCGTGGCGATGCTGCGCACGGCGGGTGTGGACGTCGATACCTGGACCGGTACGCGCTCCGCCGGCGCTGCGCGCGGCGAACCGAACACCTGGCGCGTCATGCCCGGACCGATCGCCGCCCGCGACTGGACCGTCGAGCCGGACCTGTCCAACGCCGCGGTTTTCCTCGCCGCCGCCGCGATCACCGGCGGTGCCGTCACCGTCGCCGGGTGGCCTGCCGGGTCCACCCAGCCCGGGGTCGAGATCCTGTCGGTACTGGAGCAGGCAGGCTGCACCGTCGAGCCGGGACCGCACGGGATGACCGTCCACGGGCCGTCGGAGCTGGTCGGGGTCGACGTGGACCTGCACGACGCCAGCGAGCTCACCCCCACGGTCGCGGCGCTCGCCGCACTTGCCACCGGGCCGTCGCGGATCCGCGGCGTCGCGCACATCCGCGGCCACAAGACCGACCGGCTCGCCGCGCTCGCTGCCGAGATCAACGCCCTCGGCGGGGACGTCACCGAGACCTCGGACGGTCTGGTGATCCGCCCAGCGCCGCTGCACGGCCGCGTCGACCGGCCGTGGGGCTCCTACGCCGACCATCGGATGGCGACCGCGGGCGCGCTCGTGGGGCTCGTGGTGCCCGGCGTGGAGATCGACGACATCGGCTGCACCGACAAGACCATCCCCGACTTCCCGGCCCGGTGGGCGGGGCTGCTCACGTGAAGGCGGGGCTGATGTGAAGGCTCGGGAGTACGACGAGTCCGACGTCCGGGTACGACCAGGCCGTCGCGGCTCCCGTCCCCGTACCAAGCAGCGACCCGATCACGCCGACGCCGCCGAGGGCATGGTGGTGGCCGTCGACCGGGGTCGCTGGACGTGCGCACCCGAGGGTGACCCGTCCCGGCCGCCCGTCACCGCGATGCGGGCTCGCGAGCTGGGCCGCACGCCGATCGTGGTGGGCGACCGCGTGGGGCTGGTCGGTGACCTCTCCGGCGCCGTCGACGCGCTCGCGCGCATCGTCCGGGTGCAGAAGCGGGCCACCGTGCTGCGGCGCACCGCCGATGACACCGACCCGTTCGAGCGCATCGTCGTGGCCAACGCCGAGCAGCTCATCATCGTCACCGCCGTCGCCGATCCCGTACCGCGCACCGGGTTCGTCGATCGCTGCCTCGTCGCCGCCTACGCGGGCGGGCTGCGGCCGGTGCTGTGTCTGACCAAGGCCGACCTCACCGATCCCGAACCGTTCGCCGCCGCCTACCGGGAGCTCGACCTGCCGGTGCTCGTGACGCGCCGGGACCAGCCGACGACAGAACTCGCCGAGCTGCTCGGCGGGCGGGTGTCGGCGCTGGTCGGGCACTCGGGCGTCGGCAAGTCGACACTGGTCAACACGCTCGTGCCCAACGCCGCGCTCGCGGTCGGCGTGGTGTCGGCCGTCGGGAAGGGCCGCCACACCACTGTCGCGGCCGTCGCGCTGCCACTGCCGCTCACCCCCGACGGGCGCACCGGATGGGTGGTCGACACCCCCGGCGTCCGGTCGTTCGGGCTGGCCCATGTCACCCCCGACGACATCCTGGCCGCGTTCGACGACCTCGCCACCGCGATCGAGGACTGCCCGCGCGGCTGCGGTCACCTCGGCCCACCCGCAGATCCGGAGTGCGCGCTCGACGTCCGCGTCGAGAAGGGGCTGCTGCGCCCCGGGCGGCTGGTGGCGCTACGCCGGGTGCTGGTAGCCCTGCAGTGACCCCCTGCCGTGACTCCCTCGCCCCCATGACCGATCCACCACTGATCCCGCTGGCGGGGCGACGTCGACGCGGAGATCCGTATCCGCCGGCGCGCGGCCCGGGGCCCGGGGCATCAGACTCGTATCTGTGCTGCTACCCACGCCCGGACCCGAGGACGCCGTCGGCTGGGTACGCGAGCACCTCGGCCATCTGTGCTCCGACGACCCCGCCGCCTCCCCCGCCTTCCGTGGCGGCCAGCAG
>JBKJPD010000108.1:0-3968 GCA_046595345.1 Pseudonocardia sp. | reverse complement strand
ACTGAGCCGGCGGCTGGGCCGCGACACCGCTGAACGCATCACCGGAGCCCGCGTCGCGCGCGTCGATGCGCTGCTGCGCCGCCGCGGGCTGCTCGCGGTGATCGGCGTGCGACTGGTCCCGGTGCTGCCCTTCACCGCGCTCAACTACGCGGCCGGGCTGACCGCGGTCCGCTTGCGCGACTACGTCATCGGTACCGCGTTGGGGATGATTCCCGGCACCGTCGCGTTCGTGGCGCTGGGCGCCTACGGCAGCGCCCCGACGTCGTGGCCGTTCATCCTCGCGGCCGCCACACTCGTCGCGCTCACCGCCGGAGGCGCGGCGCTGGCCCGGCGGAGCCGCGGCCGCCGCCCGACGACGCCACCCGCTCCGCACCGGACCGCGCCGCCGGGGTCCGCGGCACCCTGAGCAGGCCCACCAGCACGGCCGGCCGCGCTCACCCCATCCGTCACCGGCGCCGCCGGTGGTGCGGGTCGCCCGTTCTCCGGTCGCGATCAGGACGTGCGCGCTGAGCGCGATCACCGAACACGGTGCGCATGGTTCGTACACCTTCGTCGATTCGATGAACCAACTTCCGCGCACGTCCGAACAGACGGGCGGGCGTATCCGCAGATCGCGACGCCGGGCAGGGGGATGGTCGTGTGGCATCCCGAACCGGACCGTCTGGCGCTCGCCGCACTGCCGGCCGACCAGGAGGTCGTCACCCACCTGGCGGCCTGCCCGCTGTGCCGTGAGCACGTCGAGGCGCTGCGCCGCACGGTCGAGCTGGACCGTCTGGGCTGGTCGGTCATCGACGACTCCCCTGCCCCGGCTGCCCGGGTGTGGGAGGCGATCGCCGACCAGCTCGGCGCCGAGGACCAGCAGGTGGGTCGGCACCCGACAGCGGTCCGGTGGCGGTGGCGCGCTGTCGCGGTCCCGATCGTGGCGGCGGTCATCGGTTCATTCGCCGGACTGGTCCTCGGAGCGGGGCTCGCCCCGACACCGACCGGTACCCCGATCGCCAGGCTCGCGCCGCTGGGCGGCAGAGACCCCGACGCCACGGGCACCGTCGCCGCGCTGGACCGCGACGGTGGACACGAAATGGTGGTGCTCCTCGACGGAGTCACCGACCTGGCGGGCGGGGACCATCTCGAGGCCTGGCTCACGGACTCGGACGGCGCCAAGCTGCTCCCACTCGGGTCGCTCACGCAGGACGGCACCAGGTTCCGCGGTAGTTTCGCGGTGCCCGCCGGCCTGCCGATGGCCGCATTCGGCACCGTCGACATCTCGGCCGAGACCTGGGACGGCAACCCGGCCCACTCGCGGGTCAGCCTGCTGCGGGGTGCGCTGAGCTGAGCGGGACCGATCGGCGAGGATCAGCGCCGTGCCTCCCCACCTGTCCCCCGCCACCGAATGAGTACGGCGCCGTGAGGGCGGTCGTCGCGCGCGTGACGCGGGCCGCGGTCCGGGTGGACGGCACCGTGGTCGGGGAGATCACCGGACCGGGCCTGCTGGTGCTGCTCGGGGTCCATCGGGACGACACTCCCGCCGCCGCGGCCGCCATGGCACGCAAGATCCACGAGCTGCGGGTGCTGCCCGGCGAGCGCTCGTGCGCACAGGATGGAGCTCCGCTTCTGGTCGTCAGCCAGTTCACGCTCTACGGCGACACACGGAAGGGCCGCCGCCCGTCGTGGTCGGCAGCCGCCCGGCCGCAGGATGCTGAGCCGCTGGTCGAGGCGGTGGTAGCCGCTCTGCGCGAGCGCGGGGCGGTCGTCGCGACCGGGGTGTTCGGCGCGGACATGGCCGTCGAGTCGGTGAACGACGGCCCGTTCACTGTGCTCGTCGAGGTCTGACGCAACTCAGATCTTGGCGACGTTCCGGGCGGCACGCACGGTGCCGGCAGCCTTCTCACCCGCGACCCTGACAGCGTCGGTGACCGTGCCGACGGCGGTCTCGGCGGCGTTCGCGGTGTGCGTGCCGACCGTCTGCGCGACGCGGGTGACCTGTTCGGTCACGGACCCGGCGGCGTGCGTGCCCGCGGTCAGGACGGTCGTCGCGAGCGTGCGCTGGTTGTCCAGCACCTGCTGGGCGAGGTCGAAGCAGCGGTCGACGGCGCCCGCGGCGTCGGGCAGCGCGGGCGCGCCGAGGCTGCCGGCCACGGACGAGAGGATGTCGGCCCAGGTGCGTACGGCGGCGGTGAGCGCCTCCTGCGTGCGGGTGGTGATCTCGGCGAACTGGTCGGTGGACGCAGTCATCGAACTCTCCTGCTCGGGTCGGGTCGACTCACCGGGATCGAGGAGCCGCTACCTATACTGAGCAGAGTCGATAAGTATGTCAAGCATCGGACCTGTGCGACCGCTCACCTGTGTCGACGAAGCTGCGGTACACGCCGAGCAGCGCCGTGCGCTGCTCGGGGGTGAGCCGTGGGTCGGCCTGGATCACGTCCTCCGTGCCCTCCGCCGCGCCGGCGCCTCCTGCGGCCCCCCCGGTCTCCCAGCCCGCCTGATTCAACAACTGCTCGGTGGACAGGTGCAGGGCATCGGCGATCGAGCGCAGCACCTTGAGCGAGGGCTGGTGCAGCCCTCTCTCGATCTGGCTCAGATAGGCGTTCGACACGCTCGTCATCGCCGCCATCTCCCGCAACGACAACCGGGCGAGCTGACGTTGGGCCCGGATGAAGCCGCCCAGCGCGTTGATCTGCGCCGACCAGCCACCCCGACGGGGGCTCTCGGTCCTGGATTCCTCGGCGGCGGTTCGCGCAGCGCTCATCGCACCATCATGGCGGATCGGGCCCGCCCGGTGCGAGGTCCGCACCGGACGGGCCGGGGACAGCCGGGTACCGAGAGATCAGCTGCCGAGGACGTAGCTCCCGGGCGCGGCCTGGAGCGCGGGGTGCGCGGCGCTGCCGATCGAAGGCGGCGTCCGCTGCTCCCCCGCCCGCTCGGCGATCCACGGCGTCCAGTCCTCCCACCAACTGGCGCGCGTCTCGGTGGCGTCGTGGCGCCACCCCTGCGGGTCGGCGGGCAGTTCCGCGGACTCACCGAACCAGTACCGCGACTTGGGCGAGGGCGGGTTCACCACCCCGGCGATGTGCCCGGAGTTGGAGAGGACGAACCGCACCGTGCCACCGAGCTTGGCCGCACCCGCGTAGACCGACGCCCACGGCGCGATGTGGTCGCCCTCGGCGCTCACGACGTACGCGTCCTGATGCACCGCGCCAAGATCCAGCCGCTCCCCGGCGAGCACCAGCTTGCCCTCGGCGAACTGGTTCTCGATGTAACAGGTGCGCAGGTACTCGGTCTGCATGGCCGCGGGCATCCGGGTGGAGTCGGCGTTCCAGCTCAGCATGTCGAACGGCGCCGGGTCCTCCCCGAGGAGCCAGTCGTTGATCACGTAGTTCCACACCAGGTCGGTGGCGCGCAGAGCGTCGAAGGTGGTCTTCATGCTCGCGGCCGGCAGGTAGCCGGTGCGCTTCATGGTGCGCTCGAGGCGGGCGACCGTCTTCTCGTCGGTGAACACGCCGAGCATGCCGGGCGTGGTGAAGTCGAGCATGGTGTTCATGAGGGTCAGCGAGTTGATGCGGGCATCGTCGCGGGCCGCGAGCCAGGCCGCCGTCGCGGCGGCGAGCGTGCCGCCGAGGCACAGCGCGCCGACGTTGACGCGGTCCGCACCCGTGATCTCCTGCACCGCGTCGAGGGCGGCGACCGGGCCCTCGAGCAGGTAGTCGCTCATGGTGACGTCGCGCAGGCCCGCGTCCGGATTGCGGTAGCTGATCATGAAGACGGTGTGCCCGTGCTGCACGGCCCACTCGACGAGGCTCTTCTGCGGCGCGAGATCCATGATGTAGTACTTGTTGATCCACGGCGGCGACAGCAGTAGTGGGATCTCGTGCACCTGCTCGGTCTGCGACTCGTACTAGATCAGCTCGATGAGCCGGTTGCGGAACACCACGGTGCCGGGTGTCACGGCGAGGTCGCGGCCCGCCACGAAC
>JBKJPD010000086.1:0-4763 GCA_046595345.1 Pseudonocardia sp. | reverse complement strand
GCACCCGGTAGCCGCCGCGCAGAGCACCGAACACCGGCGCCGGTCGCTCCTCGACGCGCTGGCCGCCGCCGCCGCCGCCCAGATCCGGTTGGGCGCCACCGTTCGGGCGCTGGGACGAACCGCTGATGGCTGGCGGCTGACGCTGGGCTCCACGACCCATCCGGAGGCCCTCGACGTCGACGCGGTACTCCTCGCGGTGCCGGCGCCGGCGGTCGCCCGGCTGCTGGCCGGGGTCGCGCCCGGCGCGGCGCGCGCTGCCGGGGGGATCGAACTCGCGTCGTCGGCGGTGGTCGCGCTGGCGTACCGCGCCGAGGACGCCGCGACCCTGCCTCCGACGTCCGGGGCACTGGTCGCGGCGCGGGAGCCCCTGTCGGTGAAGGCCATGACGCACTCGTCGAACAAGTGGGCCCACCTCGGAGCCGACGGGCTGGTCCGGCTGCGAGCATCCGTGGGTCGATTCGGTGAGGCCGCGTCGCTGCAGATCGACGACGCCGAGCTGGTGGCCAGGGTGCGGGCGGACCTGGTGGTCCTGACCGGGATCCGCGCCGCACCGGTCGCGGTCCACGTCCAGCGATGGGGCGGGGGCCTGCCGCAGTACGGCGTCGGATACCTCGACCGGGTGCGATCGATCGAGGACGGTCTGCCGCCAGGGCTCGCTGTGGCGGGCGCGGCGATGCACGGGGTCGGGGTCCCGGCGTGCGTCGGCACGGCTCGGGCGGCCGCTCAGCGGTTGGTGGCGGACTGGACGGCTGCTCCGACGGGGCGTTGACGTTCGCGTCGAGTGTGGCCGGCCGGATCGGCGGACTCCCGTTGTCCGTCGACCTCGGCTCGGTCGAATCGGTGAACTCGCGCCTGGCCGGTTGTGGGGGAGGAGGGCACGCGGGCGTCGCGGCGGGGTGGCAGCATGTATGTATGGCACGCCTGGACTACGCCGAGCTGAACAGCACCATCCGCTACACCATGTGGTCGGTGTTCCGCACCGAACCCGGGAAGCTGGGGGAGGACCGCACGGAGGCGGCCACCCAGCTCACGGAGTTCCTCGACGCGCTGGAGGGCAAGGGGGTCGCCGTCCGCGGCGTGTACGACCTCGCGGGCATGCGCGCCGACGCCGACTACATGATCTGGTGGCACGCGGACAACCTCGAGGCCCTCCAGGGCGCGTACTCGTCGCTGCGCCGCACCACCGCGCTGGGCCGGGCGAGCGTTCCGGTGTGGAGTCAGGTGGCGCTGCACCGGCCTGCGGAGTTCAACAAGAGCCACGTCCCGGCGTTCATCGCGGGCGAGGATCCCAAGGGCTACGTGTGCGTCTACCCGTTCGTCCGGACGCTCGACTGGTACCTACTCCCCGACGACGAGCGACGCACGATGCTGGCCGACCACGGCAAGGCCGCCCGCGGGTATGCGGACGTGCGTGCCAACACTGTGCCCGCGTTCGCGCTGGGCGACTACGAATGGATCCTCGCGTTCGAGGCCGACGAGCTGGACCGCATCGTCGACCTCATGCGCGACCTGCGGGCCACCGAGGCCCGCCGACATGTGCGCGAGGAGACCCCGTTCTTCACGGGGCCCCGCGTACAGCCGGGGGACCTGATGGCGACCCTGCCGTGACCGGTGTTACTCGGCCGCCGGCGTCGGTTCTGCGGTCTTGAGCTTCAACGAGATCGAGTTGATGCAGTACCTGAGGTCGGTGGGGGTGCCGAGGCCCTCGCCCTCGAAGACGTGCCCGAGGTGGCTGTGGCAGGCGGCGCACACCACCTCGGTGCGTTTCATCCCCATGGCGTAGTCGACGCGCTCGATGACGGCCTCGCCTGCGAGCGGGGTGAAGAACGACGGCCAGCCGCAGTGCGAATCGAACTTGGTGTCGCTGCGGAACAGTTCGGCGCCGCACGCCCGGCACTCGTAGACGCCCTCGGTCTTGGTGTCGGTGTACTCCCCGGCGAACGGCCGCTCGGTGCCGGCCTTGCGCAGCACCTTGTACTCGGCAGGGGTGAGCTCCTCGCGCCATTCGGCGTCGGTTTTGACGATCTTCGGTGCGGGTTCGGTGACGGGATCCATGCCTCCCAGGCTACGGCCGCCTCCCGACAGAGCGCCCGCGAAGCGAGCGAACAGATCTCTTACGACCACGTCGTCACCACGAACATGAATGCCTCCCACACGATGTAGCCGGCCACTACCAACAACAGGGCCACGACCAGCACGGCAGCCCACCGCCTGCCGCCCTCGGCACGGTTGGCGGAGTCGGCGAAGTCCCGCACCCCGTCGAGGTAGCCCTCGACGGTGAAGGCGGGGCGTTCGCGCTGCATGTGGTCCAGATGGGCCGCGAAGGCCTGGGCCTCGGGATCGTCGGGGTCGAGTCCGACCAGCTCGTCGTCGAACTGTCCCGACCGGGACGGGTGGGCAGGCGGGAACCGTCTGGACCGGGCCGAGCGGTCCGGTTCGTGAAGTTCGGGCACGTTCAAAGGGTAGCCGGTACCGTTCCGCTTCGTGGCGATGAAGGGTCCGGCGCGGGGTGGCGGCGGAGCGCGCAGCAGCTCAGCGGTGCTGCTCGCTGTCCCGGGACCGGACGGCGACCGTGAAGTGCGGCTGACCAGTGCCGACCGGGTCTGCTTCCCGGAGCGCGGGATCACCAAGGGTGAGGTGGTGCAGTACTACCGCGCGGTGGCCGAGCCGCTGCTGCGAGCGCTGTACCTTCGGCCGACCAACCTCAAGCGCTATCCCGACGGTGTCGACGGCGAACCGTTCTATGCCAAGCGCCTACCCAGGGGTGCGCCGGACTACGTCGAGACCACCCGGGTGACCTTCCCCAGCGGGCGCACCGCGGAGTCGCTGTGCCCCACCGAGCAGGCGGTGCTGGTGTGGGCGGCGAACATGGGCACCTTCGACTTCCACCCCTGGCCCGTGCGCCGCGCCGACACCGACCGGCCCGACGAGCTGCGCATCGACCTCGACCCCCAGCCGGGCACCGGCTTCGCCGACGCCGCCGTCGTCGCGGCGGTGCTGCGCGAGGTGTTGGACGAGGCGGGGCTGGTCGGCTGGCCGAAGACCTCAGGCGGGCGGGGGATCCACGTGTTCGCTCGGATCCGGCCGGAATGGGACTTCATCGAGGTCCGCCACGCCGTGATCGCCATCGCCCGCCGGGTCGCCGAGCGGCTGCCCGAGCGGGCCACCGTGGACTGGTGGAAGGAAGAACGCGGCGAACGCGTGTTCCTCGACTACAACCAGGCCGCCCGTGACCGGACCGTCGCGTCGGCATGGTCGGTGCGTGGTCGGCCACGCGCCACGGTGTCCATGCCCCTGAACTGGGACGACCTGCCCAACGTCGAGCCTGAGGACTTCGACGTCCGGACGGTGCCGGGCCTCTACGCCGACCGCGGCGACCCGCACGCGGAGATGGACGCGCACGCGGGCGGCCTGGAAACGGTGTTGGACTGGTACGCCGCCGACCCGCGCGGGGATATGGCCTATCCCCCCGAGTATCCGAAGATGCCCGGCGAGCCGATGCGGGTGCAGCCCAGCCGCGCGAAGCACCAGGCGGCGCAGGAATCCGAGTAGGAGCACGGCGGGAGCCGGTGTGGATAGCGGGTCGCTGAGCGGCGTCCGGTCATCTTCGGTGTCGCCGGCACGGCGGCGGAATCATCGATTTGTGAGGTGCGTGGGCTACCCGGGAAAGCGCCACGGGGCGAACGTCGGAGTGGCGAATCGCCGCGTTATCGCCCGGTGTCGCGGAGGCCGCTGCGGATCGTAGATGGGCGGTGTGCGATCGAGCGGAGCTGCGACACACCGTCGATCTCGACGACCTCGCCGACCGGGAGCTCGTTATGGCCGACCGGGCGCTCGTTATGGAGGCCGAGGTCGTGCTGGTCAGGCAAAGGGCTGACGCGCTGCGAGCCACCGCCGGCCTCTCCGCCTGACCTGGCCAGGCCCATTCGGGTGCCGCAGACGTCGCGGCACCGAACACCCGTGCCTGCTGCGCACCACTTTCTCATCCTTGCCACGGTATCGTTCTGCGAACTCCGGCAGGGTGGGTGTAAGTGACGACAACAGGCGAGAGTGGCAGCGAGCGGATCAGTCGCGCGGCCTACGAGCTCTTCAGTCGGCACGGTGTCCGTGATGTCGGGGTGGATGCGGTGATCGCACGGGCCGGTACCGCGAAGATGACCCTGTACCGCAATTTTCCGTCGAAGAACGACCTGATTCTTGATTTCCTTCGGCGGCGGGAACGGCTGTGGACCGAAGGGTGGTTACAGCACGAATCCCGGACTCGCGGGGATGGCCCGGCCGACCAACTGCTGGCGATCTTCGATCTGTTTGACGAGTGGTTCCGGCGCCCCGATTTCGAGGGCTGCCCGTTCCTGACCACGATGATAGAGGTCAACGACACACAGCACCCGGTGCATCGCGCCAGCGTGGCGCATCTGGCCCGGATCCGGGCCTACCTCTGCGATCTCGCCGAGGCGAGTGGGGTGCCCGATCCGGGGTTGCTGTCGAGGCAGTGGCATCTGCTGATGAAGGGCTCGATCATGGCTGCGCACGAGGGCGACACCGATGCGGCCGCCGCGGCCCGCGCGGTCGGTGTGCTGCTCCTGCGCTCACACGGCCTCGACGTGCAGTAGGGCCCCGGCCCGACCGTCTGGCGGTCGGGTCGCGGCCCTGGTCTAGCGGTGGTCAGCTCGTGGGCGGGAAGAGCAGTGGCTAGAGGCCGAGCTTCTCCGCGGCGAGACGGGACCCCTCTACCCGAGCCTTGATCTTGCCGAAAGCGACGT
>JBKJPD010000076.1:0-6631 GCA_046595345.1 Pseudonocardia sp. | reverse complement strand
GACCGCATCAACGGCCGACACGTGCACGCAGAACGTCGAGGGCATCATTCGTGCCGCGATCCTGAGCAACGACTGGCAGGGGGCTTACGGCGATCTTCTTGGGCGCTTCGGCACCGCGTCTCCTGAGTGGAACGCGATGGGAGCCGCGCAATCGGCAGGTCTGCAAAACGTCGCCTTGAATCACGGTCTAGCCGCGGCGATTCAGCAGACCACCCCGGCGATCGAGCAAGCCTGCCAGGCTGGATACGCCGCCCGGTCCGCTTCTGAAAACACCCAGGTGGCCATGCCGACAGACCAGTGCTCGCTGGCGGTCATCCAGGCGTACAGCGACGAGTCCGGCGGCTACCAGAGCCTCATCGCGCAGTATGGCACCGACTCGCGCGAGTACCGCGCGTACACATCTCTTGCGTCGCCCGTCGGCGTTCACATCGAAGCGCACGGGCACACTCAGGGGATCCGCGACGCGATCCCTGACATCGAGAAGCAATGCAGGAATTGACTCATCTCCACGATCGGCGCCCCTAGCCCGGCTCTTCATGACGGGTGCGCCGTGTCCATGTCTGGATAGTCGAAAGTGCCCCGCTACCCGGGGATACTGTGCTTGCTGACGGCGCAGATCGACCAGGTAGAGAAGCATTTTCGAGGTGCAGGTTACAACGGCCCGACCGAAAATCACCGTAACGCCGATGGTGAGGGTGTGGTGTCGCCCGGCTCGCGGCTGCTCGCTGATGTCGCGGACCGGACCACGCTGACCGGGCAGCTCGCCGAGTCGAGGTCGGCGGGCTCCGGCCCGTCGGTAAGAACGGTGTCACCGGCCGCCGCTCGGCGGTGGGCTGGTCGAGCTAGCCACCCGCGCCCACAAATTGCGTGCCGGTGATGGTCATCTTCACGAGCCGTCCCGGATCACTAGTGTCCCCGACCGTGGGCCTCGCCGATATCACTACCGCTAGCGTCCTCGCCGCCATCACCGAGTTCGACGTCCTCGGCCGCGACGACTTCCTCGTCAAGTACGGGTTCGGCAAGGCCCCCCAAGTTCGTCTTGATCCGCGACGACAACGCCTACGACTCCACGGCGCTCATCGGGGCTGCTCACGAGTTCGCGACCGGCCAGCCGCTGCCCGCGATCAGATTCAACGGCGGCGAGCGCACCGTGGTCGCGAAGCTCACCGAGCTGGGATTCGACGTCCGTGACACCTCGGTACAGCCCCAGCAGCCCCAGACGCGCATCGGCGACATCCCGGGAGTCGAAGTCGGCACGGTCTTCGCGAGCCGCCGGGACATCGCGGCTGCCGGGATCCACCGGGCGATCCAGGCAGGCATCACCGGGACCGGCGCGACCGGAGCCGAGTCGATCGTCGTGTCCGGGGGCTACGAGGACGATCGGGACAACGGTTGGGAGATCCTCTACACCGGCCATGGCGGCCGTGACGAGTCCGGACGACAGATCGCCGACCAGAATTTCGAGGCCCCCGGCAACGCCGCCTTGCTGACCAGCTGCCTCTCCGGCGCCCCGGTCCGCGTCGTCCGTGGAGCCCACCGCGGCTCAGCCCACGCCCCGCAGAACGGCTACCGGTACGACGGTCTGTTCAGGGTGGAACGAGCCTGGCGCGAGCGAGGACTCAGCAACCGGTTGATCTGCCGCTTCACGATGGTCGTTTTCGATGCTGGACCGGTGACCGGCTACACCGACCCGGAACCGAATGCGCCAGGCACTGGCTCCGCGCCGGCGGGCACCGATACACCCGATCGTCGAGCATCGACCGTGCAGCGTCTGGTCCGGTCCATCCAGATCGCTGACTACGTGAAGAAGCTCTACGAGCACACCTGCCAGGCCTGCGGCACCCGTCTCGTGATCGGGTCCCGCGCCTACTCAGAGGGCGCGCATATCCGCGCGCTCGGCCGCCCGCACAACGGACCCGACCGGCCCGCGAACATGCTCTGCCTCTGCCCGAACTGTCACGTCTTGTTCGACAACGGGGCACTCCTGATCGACGATGACTGGGCCATCACGATCAACGGGGACACCACCGGCGTCCTGCGGGTCCACACCAGCCATGGCGTGGACCGGGCTCACCTTGCCTACCACCGGTCAATGCACCTCTGAGTCGACCAGCCCACGATCAGTGCTCCGCTACACACCATCGGGGTTCCCGACCCCTCGATCCCTGGAGGCCATGATGGGCCGTTCACTCATGATCCTGATCACGATCGCCGGGATACTACTTGTGGCTCCGGGCGTTGCCGGTGCGACGACTGTGTCCGGATACGCCGCGCTCGGTGATTCTTACTCCTCAGGCGTGGGTACCGGCATCTACACCCTGGACGCCACCTGCAAACGCAGCACCAAAGCCTATCCCTACCTGTATTCGGGCACCGCAACAGGCTTCGTTGCCTGCACCGGCGCCACCGTCAACAGCGTGCGCACCACACAGCTAGCAGCAACAGCACCCCCAACGACGCTGGTCACTCTCACCATCGGCGGCAATGACATCGGCTTCAACGACGTCGTAAGCAAATGCAACGTGTTCAACACCGACGCCACCTGCACCACAGCGGTAGCAGCCGCAGAGGAAAAAATCCCCGCGATGCAGAGCAATCTGACCACGCTGCTAGGACAGATCCGCTCCAACGCCCCGACCGCCCACATCGTCGTGCTCGGCTATCCCTACCTCTACTCAACCGGCTCGTGCGGCTTCGGGCAGCCTGACCTGACCCAGCGGGTGGCACTCCACAACGGGGCGAACGCGCTCGACACCGCGCTGCAGAACGCGGTCGCTTCCGGGACCGTTACCGGAAGCAAGCAGTTCGTCGACGTACGTGGCACCTTCACCGGTCATGACATTTGCGCAAGCAGCACCAACCGGTGGATCAACGGTCTCAACTTCTTCAACACCAGCGAGTCCTATCATCCCAATATCGCTGGCCACGCCAACGGTTACCTGCCCGCACTGCGCACAGCTCTAGCCAGTGCCAGGGTCTGAGCTCGCCCGGGAAGCCACTTGAGCGGTACCTCCGCGTCCTAAAGATTCCCCTCCGGGAGCACCTCCGGCGGGGACCTCGCTCGGACAGAGGCCAGGATGTCGGGTCCGGGCCGTAGGTGGGACAGGGCACCGTTGCAGGTCGCCCGCCGGCGGTGCGAGCCCGGTTGGGCTACTCACTCCGCCATCAGGCCCTGCCGCGCGGACGGCGGATGCGGAAGAGTCCCCACCCGGAGCGTGCGATTACTGAGGATGGTCATGGGCGCTGATGAGTATCTGCTCGACAACCGGGCCACCGAAACTGGCAGCCGATTCGATGCGCTCTCGGCAATCTTCGATGCGGTGACCTTCCGCCACATCGACGCGCTCGGCATCAGAGCCGGATGGCGATGCTGGGAAGTCGGAGCCGGCGGCCCATCAGTACCCGCAGGGCTCGCCGCCCGGGTCGGGGAAACCGGTCGCGTCCTGGCCACCGACATCGAGCTCGGATGGCTCGCCGACCAGGCCAGCCCCGGGGTAGAGGTCACGCGGCACGACGTGGTCAACGACGACCCACCCGCAGGGGACTTCGATCTGGTGCACGCCCGGCTGGTGCTGCTCCACCTACCCGAACGCGACCGGGCGCTGCGACGGATGGCGGCAGCGGTTCGGCCCGGGGGCTGGCTGCTGATCGAAGACTTCGACATCAGCCTGCAACCACTGGTCTGCCCCGATAGCCACGGGCCGGATCAACACCTGGCCAACAAGATCAAAGATGGGTTCCGGGCGTTGCTGTTCGAGCGAGGCGTCGACGCCGAGTTCGGCCGACGGCTACCCCGCCTGTTCCGGGCAGCGGGCCTACTAGAAGTGGCCGCCGATGCCTACTTCCCGCTGGCCGTGCCCGGCGTCGCCGCGCTGGAGCACGCCAACATCCACCAGGTCAGAGACAACCTCATCAACGGCGGACATGCCAGCAGCCAGGAAGTCGACACCTACCTCGCCCTGGTCGCCAGCGGCAGGCTCGACCTCGCAACCGCACCGCTCATCTCCACGTGGGGCCGCCGCCCACCGACCCCCGATCGTGAGTGATACCCGAATCCGCCACCTCGCCCGCTACCCACGGACACCGGTTGGTCACCGCTCACCGCGGGCCGAGGGGAACCCCCGGCCATCGTGGCCGTGATTCCCTGGACAGCCTCCCAACCACTGTCATTTTCGTGGCGCCGATCCACTGTCGTTCTGCCGTCGCTCCACAGTGAGGACGCGGAGTCACCAAGGTTGGGTGTGGCGGCGACGTCGAGGAGCTTCTGGTACGCGGTGTTTAATAGGGCGACCGCCGGTGTTGCTGGCCCAGAGGGCGTGGCCGTTCTGGTACTCGACCCAGGCCACCCTGCTCGACGGCGACCTGGCCGTGGCCGAGCCCGCGACACTGCGCAACCGGCTGCTGAATGTCGCCGCCCGGCTCACCCGCGGACAACGACGACTGTTCGTCCGCATCGACTCCGCCTGGCCCTGGCGCGAGCAACTGGCCGCCGCGTTCGCCCGCCTGGACGGTCTGCCCCAGCCGATCACCTGACCGACCGGCCCCCCTGACCATCCACAACAGACAGACCCGGAGCCGCCGGCCACCGCGCCTGCCACTCCCGCACACCCAGATCCAGAATCCGCGAACAACCACCCGAACAAGATCGTCTCGTTCGTGATCAAAGCCTTACCGAAAGACCGGGGCTAGTAGTCGCTCTTCATCGCAGTGCGAACGCGGGCCAGGGTGTCGTCGGCGACGGCCCGGGCCTGCTCATTGCCCTCGCGGAGCACCCGACGGATGAGACCCCGCTCGCCCGCATAGTCCCTGCGCCGCTCGCGGATCGGGGCCAGGTACTCGTTGACCGACTCGATGACGACCTTCTTGAGCGCGGCCGCGCCGCCCGAGCCGACGTCGGCGGCGACGCTCTCGGGCGATATGCGCTGGCAGAGCGCCGCAAGCAGCAGGAGCGACGACACCTCGGGACGAGCCGCCGGGTCGTACGTGATGTGCCGCTCGGAATCGGTCTTCGCCCGCTTGAGCAGCTTGGCGGTCTCGTCGGCGTCGGCCGCCAACGTGATGGCGTTGCCCCGGCTCTTGCTCATCTTAGTGCCATCGAGCCCGAGGAGCAGCGGGGCGCTCGAGAGCATCGCTTCGGGCTCGGGGAAGAGCGCGCCGTATCGATCGTTGAAGCGGCGGGCGATCGTGCGCGTGACCTCCAGGTGGGGCAGCTGATCCTGCCCGACCGGCACGAGGTTCGCCTGGCAGAACAGGATGTCGGCCGCCTGGTGCACCGGGTACGTGAACATCAGTCCGCTGACAGCCGACTGTCGGGAGTGTGCGATCTCGTCCTTCACCGTGGGGTTCCGGTTGAGTTCCGCGACCGAGACCAGGCTGAGGAACGGCAGCATGAGCTGGTTCAGCGCCGGGACGGCGCTGTGAGTGAAGATGGTGCTGCGATCCGGGTCGACACCGGTGGCCAGATAGTCGAGTACCAACTCCTCGACGTTCTCCGTCAGATTTTCGGCGATGTCGCGGTCGGTCAGGACCTGGTAGTCCGCGATGATGACGAAGAGTTCCACGCCGAGGTCCTGCAGGCGCACCCGGTTTTGTAGCGTTCCGAAGTAGTGGCCGAGGTGTAGACGGCCTGTCGGCCGGTCGCCGGTGAGCACCCGGAAGCGGTGAGGTTCTTTGAGTACCGACTCCTCGAGGGCCGCACTTCGAGCCCGCGCGGCCGATATCCCGAGCGCGTCTGCGAGGTCGGGGGCGGTCGAGGAGGTGCCGGTGCTCCCGTCGGCGACGTTCATGAATCTCCTGAGGATTGGCCGGTGTCCAGGATCGCAGGACCCGTCCCGCGAGCGTCACGGGGTGCCCGCTCAGCGGGTCAGCGCTCGCCAGGCGCCTATGACCGGTGGTCGACGGAGGCCAGTGCCGCCAGCAGCGCGCCGCGTTGGACGGTGAGGTCCTGCTCGTCGGTGGAGACCCGGGCGTAGCCGATCAACAGTCCACTCATACCGAACAGTGTCCCAGTTTAGATACCTTCATCGGGCACTTCACCGGGCGGGTCCTACGGGAATCTCTGAGCTGCGGCGTTGCTGTTGGGTTGGAGGGTCTGTGGGTGTCCCGGTGGGGGTTCGTTCACCGGATTGCTCTGCGACGTGCTGTGGGATTGAAGCGGCGCAGCCGACCAGTCGTCCAGCAGGCGGTTCTTTCGCCTTGGTCACGTCAACCGTGTCGGGCCGAACGTCAGCCTCCGGGGCAGTCGTTGCCCCCGCCGCTGAGCTCCTGGCACACCGTGGGTGGTCGGGATGGTGAGGTGTCGGGGTGGGCCCGGATCCAGAGCGTCGTGCCGGCGGCCGAGACGAGGATGCTGGCGGCGAGGCCTAGGCCGAACAGCATCGTCGCGGTGTGTCGGTGCTGTCGTACCGCGCACCACAGGGCTAACGCGGGGAAGGCCATCAGTGCGGTTGCTGCGCCGGCCCAGAGCCTGGTTGAGTCGGCCTGGTCGGCGGTGGTGGGGATCTCACCGAAGAAGGGTGCTGCGGCTATGAGTCCGCCGTAGGCGAGGATTGGTGGCGCGGTGATCCAGCCGATCACCGCCAGCGCCATCAGCAGGTCGGGCCACACAGCGCGGGGTGGATCGTGTTGGTGG
>JBKJPD010000590.1:0-4047 GCA_046595345.1 Pseudonocardia sp. | reverse complement strand
GAGCTTGCAGACCGGCGGGCGGGCCTGGGCGGCGACCTCGACGAGGTCGAGCTCGGCCTCCTGCGCGAGCCGCAGGGCGTCCTCGATACGCACGATGCCGACCTGTTCCCCGTTCGGCCCGACCAACCGGACCTCGGGAACGCGGATGCGGTCGTTGATGCGCGTCTCTGTGCTGATGGGGTCTCCTCGTATCGACGTCGTGTGGCGCGACGGAGCGGAGACCCATGTCGATCACAACCCACGAGCCTACGGCTCGTCGGCGGACCGGACCCGGACACCTGAGGCGGCGGGTGGGAGCGGGGCTCCACTTGATCGCCCTGACGCGTAACCGAACGCGCGACAGGGTGGTCGCATCTATGAAGGGTACACGAGCGGCGCGCACGCCCTGAGACCGGTGCGTCCGCGGCCGAGCGGGCCCGCCGGACCGGGCGCCGCGATCAGCCTGTCCGACCCGGCGGGCCGGCGGACCGGCGGCTCAACCGATCAGCTCGCCGTGGCAGCCTTGCGGCGCCGGGCCGGGGCCCGCCTGACGACCGGGCCTTCGGGCCTGACCAGGCCCGTGAGGAACTGGCCGGTGTAGCTCGTCGGGTGACCGGCGACTTGCTCCGGTGTGCCTTGGGCGACGACCATGCCGCCGCCGGAACCACCCTCGGGGCCCATGTCGATGACCCAGTCGCTGGTCTTGATGACGTCGAGGTTGTGCTCGATGACGATCACCGAGTTGCCCTTGTCGACCAGACCGTTGATCACCAGCAGCAGCTTGCGGATGTCCTCGAAGTGCAGGCCCGTGGTGGGCTCGTCGAGGATGTAGACGGTGCGGCCGTTCGAGCGCTTCTGCAGCTCGGACGCGAGCTTGACACGTTGTGCCTCGCCGCCCGACAGCGTGGGAGCGGGCTGCCCGAGCCGGACGTATCCGAGCCCGACGTCGACCAGGGTCCGCAGGTAGCGGCTGATCGAGTTGATCGGGCCGAAGAACTCCGCGCCCTCCTCGATCGGCATGTCGAGCACGTCGGCGACCGTCTTGCCCTTGTAGTGCACCTCGAGCGTCTCGCGGTTGTACCGGGCACCCCGGCACACCTCACAGGGCACGTAGACGTCGGGCAGGAAGTTCATCTCGATCTTGATGGTGCCGTCGCCGGAGCACGCCTCGCAGCGCCCGCCCTTGACGTTGAACGAGAACCGCCCTGGCTGGTAGCCGCGGACCTTGGCCTCTGTGGTGGCCGCGAACAGCTTGCGGACGTGGTCCCACACCCCCGTATAGGTGGCCGGGTTGGAGCGCGGGGTGCGCCCGATGGGCGACTGGTCGACCCGCACAAGCTTGTCGAGCCCGTCGAGCCCGGTGATGCGGGTGTGCCGGCCAGGCACCTGGCGGGCACCGTTGAGCTTGTTGGCCAGCACCGTGGCGAGGATGTCGTTGATCAGCGTGGACTTGCCCGAGCCGGACACCCCGGTGACCGCGACCAGTGCGCCGAGCGGGATGTCGACGTCGATGTCGCGCAGGTTGTGCTCGCGGGCCCCGACCACCGTCAGCTTGCGCTCCGGATCGAGCGTGCGGCGCGTCTCCGGGACGGGGATGGACCGCCGCCCGGACAGGTATGCGCCGGTCAGGGAGGTGTCGTGCGACTCGAGCCCGGCGACGGGACCGCTGTAGACGATCTGACCGCCGTGCTCCCCCGCGCCCGGGCCGATATCGACGGCCCAGTCGGCGGAGCGGATGGTGTCCTCGTCGTGCTCGACGACGATGAGCGTGTTGCCCAGGTCGCGCAGCCGGACCAGCGTCTGGATCAACCGCCGGTTGTCGCGCTGGTGCAGGCCGATCGACGGCTCGTCGAGTACGTAGAGCACGCCTACCAGCCCGGAACCGATCTGCGTGGCCAACCGGATGCGCTGCGCCTCGCCACCGGAGAGGGAACCGGCGGGGCGGTCGAGTGAGAGGTAGTGCAGTCCGACGTCGAGCAGGAAGCCCAGGCGGGCCTGGACCTCCTTGAGGATGCTCCCGGCGATCATCGCCTGGCGGTGGTCGAGCACCATGTCGCCGAGGAACTCCGAGCACTCCGACACCGACATGGAGGAGATCTGGGCGATGGAGCGCTCGCCCTGCTCCCGGTGGGTGAGCGTGACGGCCAGCACCTCGGGCTTGAGTCGCGCGCCCTTGCAGACCGGGCACGGCACGTCGCGCATGTAGCCCTCGTAGCGCTCGCGCGCGTTCTCCGAGTCGGTCTGGTCGAGGCGCCGGTCGAGGAACGGGATGACGCCCTCGTAGCTGGCGTAGTACGAGCGTTCGCGGCCGTAGCGGTTGCGGTAGGTCACGTGCACCTGGTCGTCGCTGCCGTGCAGCACGGCCTTCTGCGCCGCCGCCGACAGCTTGCGCCACGGGGTGTCCATGCGGAAACCGATGGCGGACGCGAGCCCTTCGAGCAACCGGCCGAAGTACTCCGCGGAGTGGCCGCCGGCCCACGGGGCGATGGCGCCGTCGGCCAGGCTCGCGTCCGGATCGGGGACGACGAGCTCGGGATCGACCTCCTTCTTGATCCCGAGGCCGACGCATCCGGGGCACGCGCCGTAGGGCGAGTTGAAGGAGAACGTGCGGGGCTCCAGATCGTCGATCGCGATCGCGTGCCCGTTGGGGCAGGCCATCCGCTCGGAGTAGCGCACCTCACGGTGGGGATCGCCCTCGGGGAGGTCGACGAAGTCGAGCACGATCAGCCCGTCGGCCAGCCGCAGGGCCGTCTCGACGGAGTCGGTGAGCCGCTGCTTGGCGGACTCCTTGACGGCCAGCCGGTCGACCACGACGGAGATGTCGTGCTTCTCCTGCTTTTTCAGCTTCGGCGGATCGGTGAGCGTGTGCACTGTGCCGTCGACCAGCACGCGGGAGTAGCCCTGCAGTTGGAGCTGGGAGAACAGGTCGACGAACTCGCCCTTGCGGGTGCGCACGACCGGGGCCAGTACCTGGAACCGGCGGCCCTCCTCCATCGCGAGCACCTGGTCGACGATCCGCTGCGGCGTCTGCTTCTCGATCACGTGCCCGCACACCGGGCAATGCGGGACGCCGGCTCGCGCGTAGAGCAGCCGCAGGTAGTCGTAGACCTCGGTGATGGTGCCGACCGTGGACCGCGGGTTGCGGTTGGTGGACTTCTGGTCGATCGACACGGCGGGCGAGAGGCCCTCGATGAAGTCGACATCGGGCTTGTCCATCTGCCCGAGGAATTGCCGCGCGTAGGCGCTCAGCGACTCGACGTAGCGGCGCTGCCCCTCGGCGAAGATGGTGTCGAACGCCAGGCTCGATTTGCCCGAACCGGACAGGCCGGTGAACACGACGATGCTGTCCCGCGGCAGGTCGAGATCGACGCCACGCAGGTTGTGCTCACGCGCTCCACGCACCACGAGGCGTGGAGCGTCAGCGGAACGCCCGTCTACCGAGCGTGGAGCCTCAGCAGAACGCCCACCTATCAAGCGTGGAGCGTCAGCGGAACGCCCGTCAGCAGAGCGATCGGCCACGGCGGGGAGCCTCCTCGAGTTCCGGAGTGGGGACTGTCCCCATGCTAGGCGCGGGCCCCGACAGAACCGTTCCGGCGGTGGCCGATCCCGGCGCCCTGGGCTCCGCGTCGAGCCGGACGCGGGGACTGCGCCGATCCGAGGGTGACACGAACATTCGAACGCCGCGCGCCGGGGTGGACGCGGACACCATGATCACGCACGGTAGGCGGCCCGCAGCGGGTCAGACGCGCCCCGACCCCCTCAGTCGACGCCGAGCAGGCGGCCCGCGGTCTCGGGGTCGCGGCGGAATTCCGCCGTCGGTACCCGGTGGACCACCGTGCCCTTCTCCATCACCGCGATCTCACCGGCGACGGAGAAGGCCAGGTGCAGGTCCTGCTCCACGAGCAGCACCGCCACACCCTCGGCCTGCATCGTGCGCACCACGGTGCCGATCTGCTCGATAATCGCAGGGGCCAGCCCGTCGGACGGTTCGTCGAGCAGCACCAGCCGCGGGTTGGTCAGCAGCGCGCGCGCCACGGCGAGCATCTGCTGCTCCCCGCCGGAGAGCTG
>JBKJPD010000572.1:0-4046 GCA_046595345.1 Pseudonocardia sp. | reverse complement strand
TGGCCCAGGTCAACTACACCGCGGCGGTGTCGGTGGGTGTGGCGCTGGGCGAGCGGATGCGCGCGCAGGGCCACGGCGCGCTCGTCGCGTTCTCCTCGGTGGCCGGCGAGCGGGCCCGGCGGTCGAACTTCGTCTACGGCTCGGCCAAAGCCGGCATGGACGCCTTCTACTCGGGCATGACCGAGGCGCTGCGCCCGCACGGCGTGCGCGTCACGGTGGTGCGGCCCGGGTTCGTGCACAGCAAGATGACCGAAGGCTTGAAGCCCGCCCCGCTCTCGACCACCCCCGACGCCGTCGCCGCCGTGGTGGTCGACGCGGTGCGCAACCGTCGCGAGCTCGTGTGGGCCCCGGCGCCACTGCGGTTCGTCATGAGCGCGTTGCGGCACCTGCCGCGTGCGGTGTTCCGCCGCCTGCCGGTCTGAACTCGGCCCGGAACCGGCCGAGGAACGCCCGCGGTCGGCCAGCGCGAGCGCGCCCACCAGCGCCGGGAACAGGACGATCACGGCGCCGCCGCGGCCCACGCGGTCATCTGCACACGCTGGGCGACCACCTCACCAGCGGTCGAGGTGCAGCACCCGGTCGAGCGGCTCGCGTGGGGCGGGCTTGAACGTCTCGCCCGTGTAGTAGGCCGTGGGCAGCAGCACGCCCTGGCGCACGTTCGCCGGAATGCCGAGCAGCGCGGAGATCTCCTTCTCGAAACTCAGGTGCAGCGTGGTCCATGCGCTGCCCAGGCCGCGCGCGCGGGCGGCGAGCTGGAAGCTCCACGCGGCGGGTAGCAGGGAGCCCCACAGTCCGGCCTGGTTTGTTGCCGGCAGATCCTCCGACGCGGTGATGCAGCCGATGACGTGAACGGGCACCTCGCCCATCCGCTCGCCCAGCCACTCGGCCGACGTCGCGACCCGGTCCTGTACGGCCTGACGCTCGGCACTGCCCTCGGCGGCCCGGCCCGCGTACCCCGACGAGCGGCGGTAGGTCTCGAAGGACCTCCGGTAGTACTCGCCGATCTGGCCGCGCAGCGCCGGGTCGGTGATCACCATCCAGTGCCAGCCCTGCTGATTGCTCCCCGACGGGGCCTGCAACGCCACCTCGAGACACTCCCGGACCAACTCGAGCGGCACCGGCCGTTCGAGGTCGAGGCGCTTGCGGACGGAGCGCGTGGTGGTGAGCAGTTCGTCGGGGGCGAGCGGGAGGGTGGTGGTCATGACCTCGATCATGCCCCGTCGAGGCCCGCCCGGCAGGCACTCCTACGCTCCGTGACGCGTCGGCGGGTCGGAGACGGTGCCGGGCTGGACGAACCACGGCCTGCTACCGCGCGGAGGGTGCCTCGATGACGAAGACCGACGACTCTCCCGAGCCGGGGGGCAGGAACAGGCGTCCGAACAGGAACTGGGTCGACGACGGCACCGCGTGTACCGCGGCGTCCAGGAGCTTCGGGAGCCTGCGGTACGGGCCGTTCCACAGCCCGTCACTTCCCTCGCGCAGCACCGTGAACCCGGCGTCGAGGAGGAACTGCCGCCATTGCGCGTGCGGTTTGAGGTTGATGCGGGTTCGGTCCCGGTAGCCGGTCCAGCCCTCGCCCGCGAGCACACGGGCCTTCCCCGCGGGGTCGGGCACGACGACGAGTGCCCGCCCGCCGGGGACCAGGACACGGCGCCAGCAGGCGAGGACGGTGCGGGCGGTGTCGTCGTCGAGGTGTTCCAGGACATGGACGGCGGTGATCCCGCGGAACACGCCGCTCGGGATCTCGTCCAGCAGGGTGTGGACGGGGCAGCCGGGCGCGGCCTCCCGCGAGAGTGCCGCCGAGTACTCCGAGATCTCGAACCCGGACGCCGATCCGTGAGCGGCGAGGCGACGCAGCAGCGGTCCGGCGCCGCAGCCGAAGTCGAGGTAGGGGCCGAAACCGAGGTAGCGGCGCACCATGCGCACGTACCAGCGCGGCGACCTGCGGTCGGGTGCCCACACGGCGACGGCTTGCGCGCCAGGTCCGCCGATGGGCGACTCGACGTCACGCCTCTTCACGAGGACCTCCGGTGAAAGCTGCCGCCGAGCCACATCCGGAACCGCGACGGGATTGAACTCCCAAAGCTACAGGTGGCCCGCCGCGCGCCCCACCGGGCGGGCGGCGGGGTGGCGAAACCCACCCCGCAATGGCTGCCGGACCTTCGCCACTAGGGTGCCCTCGTGCTCTCGCCCGCACGGTCGGTGACCCCGCCCGAGCCCGACAGCCCTCACGAACCGCACCGCGGCAGCGCGACGACCGATCGTCGGCGCCTGCTCGTCCTGGTTCTGGGCATCGTCGCCGCCCTCGCCGCCGTCGCCTTTCCGCTCGCCCCGGTGCAGCAGCCGGAGGTGACCTACTCCTGGACCGCCGCCGACGGCGCGGCGGCGATCCCGCTGATGCCCTACCAGCCGGTGCGGCTGACCGTGACGACGACGTGTGCGACCGCGCGCACCGACGGGGAACGGACGCTGCTCGCCACCGTGCCGCCACGCCCCGACCCGGCGGCCGAGTCGTTGTACGGACTGAGGATCGTCGCGTCCGGGGGCGGGCTGCAGATCACGACCGCGGGCGTCGACCTCGGCACCGTCGCGCTGCCCCGGGGCGCCTGCACTGTCGTGCTGACGTCGGACCCGGCCCGGACCACCGTCGCGGTCGACGGCACGACCGTCCTGACCCGCGACGGCGACGTGCGCCCCGACGTCGCGGGTGCCTTCACCGACGTTGCGGCCGGCGTCGATCTCACGCTCACCACCGACACCCGCTTCCAGACGACCGCCTCCCCGCTCAAGGCCGTGCTCGCGGTGATCGGGGTGCTCGCGCTGCTGGGGATGTTGGTGGCGCTGGGGCGGGTCGACCGCACGGTCACGCCCCGGGTGCGGCTGCTTCCGCGCCGCTGGTGGCGCCCCCGCGCGGTCGGCGCGGCCGTCACCGCCGTGCTCGGGCTGTGGTGGGTCGTCGGGTCGATCACCGTGGACGACGGCTACATCGCGGGCATCGTCCGCAGCCGCGGGAGCAACGGTTTCATCGGCAACGTCTACCGCTGGCTCAACGCGCCCGAGGCACCGTTCAGCTGGTTCTACGACCTCTACTACGGCTGGTCTCTGATATCCCCTTCGACGGTGTGGTTGCGGCTGCCGTCGACGCTGCTCGGGATGACGTGTTGGTGGCTGCTGTCCCGGCTCGTGCTTCCGCGGCTGGGCCACGCCGTACGGGCCGCCCCGTGGCTCGCCGCGCTCGCGTTCTGCACCTGGTGGATCCCGTTCAACCTCGGGCTGCGACCGGAGCCGTGGGTCGCCGTCGGGATGTTGGGGGTGTTCCTGGCCGTGGAGCGCGCGATCGCGGCCCGCCGGCTGCGGCCGCTCGCGGTCGGGCTGGTGCTCGCCGGGATCACTACCGCGATCACGCCGGGCGGGCTGATGGCGTTCACGCCGTTCCTCGCGGCGGCGCTGCCCGTGCTGCGGTTGCTGCGCGCCCGCCGCGGCCTGCACGGCTGGCCGTTGCTCGCGGTGCTGGTGGCCGCACCCGCCTCGGCGGTGTTCCTGATGGCGTCGGACCAGAGCCTGGCCGGGGTGCTGGAGGCCATCCGGGTGCGCGCGCTGATCGGTGGCGGGGGCGCGTGGTACGAGGAGTACCAGCGGTACGCGGCGCTGCTGGAGCCCGGATCGTTCCAGGGCGCGATCGGGCGGCGCGCGGCCGTTCTGGTCACGCTGCTCGCCGCGGGCGGCGTGCTGTGGACGCTGCGGCGGGGCTGCTGCGGGATCGCAACGGGCCCGGCGCGGCGGTTGGTGATCGGGTTCCTGCTCGGGCTCGGGATCATGACGTTCACACCCACGAAGTGGACGCAGCACTTCGGCGACCTCGCCGGGTACGGCGCGGCGGTGCTGCTGCTCGGCCTGGTGGCGTTCTCCGCCGGGCGTGTGCGGGAGCGGGTCGGGACGCTCGGCGCCGTCACAGGCGTCGGGGCTGTCGTGCTGGCCGGCTACAACACCTGGCCGTACGCCTCCAACTGGTTCGAGCCGAGCTTCAGCGACCAGCCGCCGGTGGT
>JBKJPD010000556.1:0-4885 GCA_046595345.1 Pseudonocardia sp. | reverse complement strand
CATGAAGCCCTGCACGAAGGCGCTGTAGGTCTCGTTGATCATCCGCTGCGACTCCGCGGCGATCGTGCCGAACACCAGCGAGCTCTTGCCCGAGCCGGACACGCCGGTGAACACCGTCAGCCGGCGCTTCGGGATCTCGAGGCTGATGTCCTTGAGGTTGTTCACGCGCGTGCCGTGCACGCGGATCAGATCGTGGCTGTCGGCACCGTGCAGCGCAGGCGACTGCGGGTCCGTCCTCGTGGCCAGGCTCATCGTGTCTCCGATCTGTGAGGCGGGGCCGCCGTCGCGGTCTCCGTCAGCGTCGCCCGACTCGGTCCGACCAGCGTCGAGCTCGGTCTGTGGCGGTACGCCGAGCAGGGCAGCGTGGACGGCCCTGGCCGTCGCCAGGTCGGACACCGGATGCAGCACGGTCTTGGTTCCTGGGCGGAAGTGCCGGTCACGGCCGCTCCTGAATTCGCCGGTCACATCGACCCGGTGGGATTGTCGGGCTTCACGACGGACGGTATGCCCGGAAACTTTCCTTGGCCATCGTCGCGGTGATGGTGCGGCGCTCGTCGTCGGTGACGCCGGGTTCTGCGGCCGACGGCTCCAGGACGATGGACGGGGCGGGCTGGTCGGCGGGGCCTGGCCGTG
Source organism: Pseudonocardia sp. (assembly GCA_046595345.1). Lineage (GTDB taxonomy): Bacteria > Actinomycetota > Actinomycetes > Mycobacteriales > Pseudonocardiaceae > Pseudonocardia. Next base: position 4,252 of record JBKJPD010000556.1, on the reverse strand, counting down.
ATCGAGCGTCCGGGTCGTCATGGGGAGGACGGCAACCGACGTACCTACCGTTGGGTGGACGGTTGGTACGTGTAGATCGTGATCAACACACTGGCCTAGTGGCCGAGCCGGGCGCGGTAGTCGCTGGGAGAGAAGCCATAGACGGCTCGGAACGTGCGGCTGAAGGTGGCGAGGTCGGGGAATCCCCATCGGCGGGAGATGTCGGTGACCGAGTCGGCTGTTCGCCGACGGTCTGACAGCTCGTGGCGGCAGCGCTCCAGCCGCAGCCTGCGGATGCGCTTCGTGACTGTCTCTCCAGTAGCGGCGAAGAGCCGGTGCAGCTGTCTGGTGGAGATGTAATGCGCCAGCGCGATCGACGCCGGGTCCAGATCGGGGTCCGCGAGCCGGGCGTCGACGTGGCCGCAGATCCGCCGCAACAGGGCGAGCTGCGGCGCATCTGGCGGCGCGGACGGTTGCGCCTGCTCGATCGCTATGGTCGCGATCAGCTCACCGACCTCATCGGCTACCCGCACGGCCCCCCCGGGGCTGAGCTGCGGCGGCGCCGTCAGCAACCCCCGAAGCAGGCCGCCCACGATTCCGGTCAGGCCCCGGTGTCCGGGAAATCGCACCGCGGTAGTTGCAGCGGACTCGGCGGCAGTGAGCCCCACCGCCGCTCGCGGCCAGGTGAATACGTCAAGCTGCCACTCGCGGCCCAGGTTCCACGAGAACGCCCGGCTGGTCTCGTAGATCGCGAAGTCACCTGCGGTGAGCATCGCGCGGCGGCCGTCCTGCTCCAGTACGCCCGTGCCGTGGGTGACCATGCCGACCTGAAGGAACTCCTGGGAGTCGGCTCTGGCCAGCGATGGGGTGCGGCGGCAGATCTGGGTGACCGAGCGAACCTCGGAGACCTGCAGGTGCCCGATGGTGGCGCTGCGGATCGCCCCGGAGAAACCACCGGTACGACGGTCCGGGGTCATCTCGAGAGCGACGAAGTCGTGCCGGATCGCGTCACGCCACTCGTCGAAGCGACGGGTGGATCGGATGAACGCGTCGCCAGGCGCCGATCCCGCCACAAGGACCATGCCGCCACCTCCGCGTTCCCGACGCCCAACCCGGGCGAATCCTTGCGCGATCGCACCATGTGCAGGTTCCCAGCGTGTTGCGACCAGGTCAAACGGTCGAGGCGGCCGGTACCGGTCGCTGGCCGCCAACCACCGGGCGCTCAGAGCCAACATCCGGGGGCCATGCACTGGGCGATCCTGGGGCTTCGAACATCGCCACCACGCCAGGAGCGTCCATGACTCTCGCCGACCTGCCCCTCGTCGATCTGAGCGGCTCCGGCATACGCCGCGCGGTCTGCCCGCACGACTGCCCGGACGGCTGCTCGATGCTGGTCACTGTCGAGGACGGCAAGGCGACGGGCGTGCGGGGCGACCCCGACCACCCCTTCACCCGCGGTGGCCTGTGTGTGAAGGTCAACAACTACACCGACCGCGTCTACAGCCCGGACCGCGTGACGACACCGCTTCGCCGCACCGGGCCGAAGGGCTCCGGGCGCTTCGAACCGATCAGTTGGGACGAGGCCATCACCGAGGTCACGGACCGGTTCACGGCGGTGGTCGCTCAGCACGGGCCCGAGGCGATCATGCCCGTCAGCTATCTCGGGACCCAAGGCACGATCAACGGTCTCAACGTCGGTGACCCGTTCTTCAACAAGCTCGGCGCCACCGTCGCCGAGCGGACGTTCTGCGACTCCGGCGCCTCCACGGCCTACGTGATGAGCCTGGGCCCGACCGCGGGTGTCGACCCCGAGAGTCTCGTGCACTCGAAGTACATCGTGATCTGGGCCTGCAACATGGTGTCCACCAACCTGCACCAGTGGCCCTACGTGCTGGAGGCGCAACGCCGCGGCGCGAAGGTCGTAGTGATCGACCCGATGCGCAACCGCACAGCCAAACGCGCCGACTGGCACATTCCCATCCGGCCGGGCACCGACGGTGCGCTGGCCATGGCGCTGATCCAGGTAATCCTCACCGAAGGCCTCACTGACGCCGGGTATGTCGCCGAGCACACCGTCGGGGTCGACGAGCTGGCCGAGCGGGCGAAGGACTGCACGCCGGAGTGGGCGTCGGCAGAGACAGGGATACCGGCCGAGGACATCCGCACGCTGGCCCGTGAGTACGCCGCCGCGCAGCCGTCGATGATCCGGATCGGTGTCGCGATCGAGCGTTCGTCGGGCGGCGGCCAGGCCGTCCGCGCGATCTCCTGCCTGCCCGGTCTGGTCGGGGCCTGGCGCAAGCCGGGCGGCGGCATTCTCGCGTTGCCGCTGTGGGTGTTCCCGGTGAACTGGGACGGGCTGAGCCGGGCCGATCTGCTGCCCCCGGGTACGCGTGTGGTGAACCAATTCCACCTGGGTCGGGCGCTGTCGGGCGAGATGGGGCTGGAGCCGGGGATCCACGCGCTGATGGTCTACAACGCGAACCCGGTGATCGTCTGCCCCGACCAGAAACGGCTACTCACCGGGCTGGGCCGTGACGACCTGTTCACCGTGGTCAGCGAGCAGTTCCTGACCGACACTGCGCTCTACGCCGACATCGTCCTGCCGGCGACGACGCAACTCGAGCAGCTCGACATCATGTTCTCCTGGGGGCACTTCTACATCGGGCTGAACCGGCCCTCGATCTCGCCGGTGGGCGAGGCCGTCAGCAACACCGAACTGTTCCGCAGGCTCGCTGCCGCCATGAGCTTCGACGACGACTGCTTTCGGCGCACCGACGAGGAACTGATCGCCGACGCCTACGACTGGTCGGCGCCCGCTTTGGCCGGGATAACCCCCGAGACGCTGGCCGAGACGGGCTGGGCCCGGCTGAACCTTCCCGACGCCGATCACTACGCCCCGCACGCCGAGGGCAGGTTCCCGACGCCCTCGGGCAAGCACGAGTTCGCCTCGGCGGCGGCCGCGGGCGGCAACTTCGTGCTCCCGCTCTTCCGGCAGGGCTCCAACGAGTTCCAGCCCGGCGGCCATGTCGACCCGCTGCCGCACTACATCCCGCCGCTCTCGTCGTCACCCGCCTACCCGCTGAGCCTGATCTCGCCGAAGGCGCACGCGTTCCTCAATTCAAGCTACGGAAATCTTGAGGCGCAGCAACGCGTGCAGGGCGAACCGACGGCCATCGTGCACCCCGAGGACGCGGCCTTCCGCGGAATCGCCGAGGGCGATCTCATCCGGGTGTTCAACGAGCGTGGCGAGTTCGTCGTCCGCGCGGTGGTGAACGATGAGGTCGCCGTGGGTGTCGTGCTCGCATCGATGGGCGGTTGGCGGGCCCAGGCGAAGGGACTCAACACAGTGAACGCCGTCAACCCCGTTGAGTTCGCGGACCTGGGGAACGCGCCGACCTTCTCCGATACCCGGGTGGAAGTAGCGCCGGCCTGAGTGCGCTGCCCGCACCGCCGGTCTCGACGACCTCGGTCCTTCGGGAATCGGTCGGGGGCCCGGCGGTGTGTCTCAGAGCCGCCCGCACCTGTATGAGCGCGAAACCGAGCAGATTGGTGCCCGGCCGGCGCGACGGGCTGAAGGCATCGGGATGGTCCGCGGCCAGCCCGATACCCCAGAACTCGTCCTCGGGGCTTGCCTCGACGAGCACCTGGTCGCCGGTGCCGAGCAGGTACCGGCGCAGATCCGGGTTCTGGCCGAACTTGGCGAGGTTGCCGGCGACGACGGCGTCGAATCGGTGCTGCGCCCACCGCTGGGTCGAGAAGCTCGCCACCTCGCGCCCCAGCGCCTTCGCCCTGGCCGGGTCGGTGGTCTCCAGGACCGCGGCGGCCACCGCGTCGTCGTCGAACAGCCTGGCCTTGCGCCACATCATGTAATGCTCGGCCGTCGCGAACATCCTGCCCGCCGATGACGGGGGGCCGTTGACTGTGAACGGGGCAGGCCACCACTGGCTCAGGCACCACGGTCCGGCAGCGCCGTCCCCGCTCGAGGCGTGCTCCCAGAAGTGGAGGAACGCGAGTTCCACACCGGCGTCCTCGGCCCGGCGGAGATCCTCGACGCTGCGCAGGTTCATCCCCGCAGCCTGACGCTCGGCGGCGACTTTCTCCATAGGAGTCCCGCATCCGCGTGCGGCGCACCGCTGGGCGTTTGACATAAGACGTGCGGAGACGTACCCAGAGCTGTGCGCATCGTAGAGATGGACCACATCGTTCTGGTCACCCCAGATGCCGAGCGGCTCATCGCCTGGTACCGAGACGTCCTCGGACTCGCCCCGGAGCG
>JBKJPD010000471.1:0-2677 GCA_046595345.1 Pseudonocardia sp. | reverse complement strand
GCCACCCGCCACGGCCGGCCGATGTCGCCGTACACACTGGTCAAGTACTGGCACGGCGTGCGCGAGTCGGCCGGCCTGGGAACCCTGCGGTTCCACGACCTGCGCCATACCGCGGTGTCGCTGCTGCTGGCCCTCGGCGTGCCGCCGCACGTGGTCCGCGAGATCGCCGGTCACAGCGATATCAAGGTCACGATGATGGTCTACGCGCACGGCAACCTCGCCGAGAAGGCCGCGGCGTTGGCCCAGCTCGGCGAGGCTGTTTCGGGCGGGTTGTTGTCACCGGTTGTGGTCAAACCGGCCGCCGAAGCGGGCAAAGAGCGATGAACGACGCTGTGACCTGGCGGAAGCGGAGGGATTTGAACCCCCGGACCCTTGCGGGTCTCTCGCTTTCAAGGCGAGTGCATTAGGCCGCTCTGCCACGCTTCCAACAGGCAGGCTACCCACCCTCCGCGCTGCGGCACATACGACGGCCCGAGCGGCCCCGATTGCCGCTGCAGCGCGGAGGGTCGGGGGTACGGGGGGCCTGGCATGTGGTGGGATCACGCCGAACACTGGCAGGAGGCGACATGCGGTTCGACGAGAACGCCGAGATCGACACGTCCAACATCCGTGATGTGCGCGGATCGGGCGGCGGTTCGGTCGGTGGCCGGGTGGCAGCCGGCAGCGGCGGCCTGGGCGTGGTGGGGCTGATCCTCTACCTCCTGCTGTCACAACTCGGCGGCGGCAATCTGGCCCTGCCGACCGGGCTCGGCGACGTCGCGCCCGGCCAGCAGGCCGACAACTCGACCATCGCCGAGTCGTGCCGAACCGGGAGGGACGCGAACTCCGCGGTCGACTGCGAGGTGGCCGCCGTGACCAACTCGCTCGACAACTTCTGGACGGACACGTTCGCCCGTTCCGGACAGTCCTACACGCCCCCGCTGACCTATTTCTTCAACGGTGGCGTCAAGACGGGCTGCGGTAGCGCCACATCCGACATCGGCCCCTTCTACTGTCCTGGCGACTCGAACGTCTACATCGACCTCACCTTCTTCCGCGAACTGGAGACGCGGTTCGGCGCGCAGGGCGGGCCGTTCTCCCGCGCGTACGTCATCGCGCACGAGTACGGCCACCACATCCAGTCGCTGCTCGGGACCTCCGGCCGCGTGCGGTCCGGCGAGACCGGGCCGGCCTCGGGCTCGGTGCGACTCGAGCTACAGGCCGACTGCTACGCCGGCGTCTGGGCCAACCACGCGACGACCGTGCCCACCAGGTCGGGCCGGCCGTTGATCGCCGAGGTCACCAAGGCCGACATCGCCGCCGCTCTCGACACCGCCGCCCGCATCGGCGACGACTACATCCAGACCCGGCTCGGCGGCGGGCGGGTGGACGAGAGCCAGTTCAGCCACGGTTCCTCGGCCCAGCGGGAGAAGTGGTACTCCACGGGCTACCGCACCGGCGACCCGGCGCGCTGCGACACGTTCGCCCGCGGCGTCACGCTGGGGTAGGTCAGGCCAGAGGGGTGCCGGATCGCGTCGGAGTGCTCCAGCGAATAGCGTCCCCGTCCATGTATGCGATCACGGTGCGGAAGCCGGGCGGGCCGGAAGCTCTGGAATGGACGGAGGTGCCGGACCCGGTGGCCGGGCCCGGCGAGGTACTGGTCGACATCGTGGCGAGCGCCGTCAACCGCGCCGACCTCATGCAACGCCAGGGCTTCTACCCGCCACCGCCCGGCGCGTCGGACATCATCGGGCTGGAGTGCTCGGGGCGGATCTCGGCGCTCGGCGAGGGTGTCACGGGCTGGAACGTCGGCGACGAGGTGTGCGCGCTGCTCGCCGGCGGCGGGTATGCGCAGAAGGTGGCCGTACCGGCCGCGCAACTGCTGCCGATCCCCGCCGGTGTCGACCTCTTCACGGCGGGCGGGCTGCCGGAAATCGCGTGCACCGTCTGGTCGAACATCGTCGCGGCCGGCCGGCTCAGCGCGGGCGAGACGTTCCTCGTCCAGGGCGGAAGCAGCGGGATCGGGACGCACGCGATCCAGGTCGCGAAGGCGCTCGGGGCACACGTTGCTGCCACGGCGGGCGCACCCGACCGGCTGGAACGCTGCCGCGAGCTCGGCGCCGACATCGTCATCGACTACCACGACGACATCGCCGCGCAGCTCAAGAAGGCCAACGGCGGCCACGGCGCCGATGTCATCCTCGACAACATGGGCGCCAATGGCCTCGCCGTCAACCTCGACGCGCTGGCCCCCGACGGCCGGCTCATCATCATCGGGCTGCAGGGCGGCGCGAAGGCCGAGCTGGACATCGGCGCGCTGCTGCGCAAGCGCGGCAGCGTCACGGCGATGGGACTGCGCGGACGGCCCGTCGACGGCCCGAACGGCAAGGGCAGGGTCGTCGCGGGGGTCCGTGAGCAGATCTGGCCGATGATCGCCGACGGGCGGGTGCGGCCGATCGTGCACGGCACGACGCCGATGGAGCACGCAGCGCAGGCCCACTCACTGCTGGAGAAGGGCGGCGTCGTGGGCAAGCTTCTGCTCGTGACGCCCAGAACGTAGAACTCGCCCCGCCCACTCGTACCGACTCGCGGGCACGGCACGGCCCGATACGGTAGGCGTCATGGGAACGGAGCAGGACACGGACGACAGCGGCGAGCAGCAGGTCCTGGTAATCGGGCCCGACGGTCAGCCGGTGGG
>JBKJPD010000389.1:0-3984 GCA_046595345.1 Pseudonocardia sp. | reverse complement strand
CCCGTAACGCAACCGCCCGCCGTCAGCGCCTCGGATGCCCCCGCCAGGAGCTGAGCGCCGCCTGTCAGGCGTGCTCCAGCGCGGCGCTCAGGTCCTCGATGAGGTCGGCGATGTCCTCGATGCCCACGGAGAGCCGCACAAGGTTGTCCGGCACCTCCAGCGATGAGCCTGCCACCGAGGCGTGCGTCATCGCGGCGGGGTGCTCGATGAGCGACTCCACGCCGCCGAGTGACTCCGCGAGGGTGAAGAGCTCGGTGGCCGCACACACCCGCAACGCCGCCTCCCTCCCGCCCGCGACGAGGAACGACACCATCCCGCCGAAGCGACGCATCTGCTTGGCCGCGATCTCATGTCCGGGGTGCTCGGGAAGGCCCGGGTAGAGCACCTTAGCCACGGCCGGGTGGCCGACGAGCAGCTCCACGATCCGCTCGGCGTTGTCGCTGTGGCGCTCCATGCGCACGGCCAGGGTCTTGACCCCGCGCAGCGTCAGCCACGCGTCGAACGGCCCTGGCACCGAGCCCACGGAGTTCTGAGTGAATCGGATCATCTCGGCCAGCTCGTCGTCGCTGGTCACGAGCACGCCACCGACAACGTCGGAGTGACCGCCCACGTACTTGGTGGTGGAGTGCAGCACCACATCGGCGCCCAGGACGGGGGGTTTCTGCAGGTAGGGCGAGGCGAACGTGTTGTCGACGACGAGCCGGGCGCCCGCCTCATGAGTGACGTCGGCGAGCGCGGCGATGTCGGCGATACCCAGCAGCGGGTTCGTCGGGGTCTCGCACCACACGAGCTTCGTGGTGGGCCCGACCGCCGCGCGCAGGGCGTCGATGTCACCGAGGTCGACAGGGGTGTACCCGACGCCCCACGCGGTGAGTATTTTGTCGACGAGGCGGAACGTGCCGCCGTACGCGTCGTGCGGGATGACGATGTGGTCACCAGGGCGAAGCAGCACCCGCATCAGGACGTCGGCCGCGCCCATCCCGGAGCCGAACGCGATGGCGTGCCGCCCACCCTCCAGCGCGGCAAGGCACTCCTGCAGCGCCGTGCGGGTGGGGTTGGCGCTGCGGGAGTACTCGTATCCCCCCGCTCGCAGACCGCCGACGCCGTCCTGGACGAACGTCGACGAGGGATGGATCGGCGTAATCACCGCGCCGGTGGTGGGGTCGGGCTCCTGGCCTGCATGAATGGCGTTGGTAGAGAATCCGCGCATGGACACAACGCTACGCGGGCCCGATCCGCTCCCGGCGGCGCCCGTCGGCGTCCCTGGCTAGGAGATCCACCGGACCGCAACAGCAACGGCGACTTCAGCCGCGAACAGCACGAAGACCACCCCCACCGCGAAGCCACCCGCGAACCGCGATGCCGGTGCTGTCACCGTGGACGGCGCAGGCCAACCGCTGAGTTGCTCCGGAACGTCTCCACGCAGCACTACTCCGCAGCCGACCACTCCGCAGCCAATTCGACGGCGATAGCGTTCAGGGACGCCTGGTAGCCACGGACCACGACAGTCATCTCCGTGGCCAGCACCATGGCGTTCGCCCGGAACGGGGCGAGGAACTCGACGGACGCAGCTCCCGGCGACGCGCCCACACCGAGCTCGAAGGCTCCCTGCATCGCGGTGGCCGCGCCCTCGATCTGCCGCGCCGCGTCCTGCGCACGGCCGAGGGCGTCCCCGGCGTCGTCGAAGGCGGCGGCACCGGCGGTGAGCTGACGGGCCTGGGCACGCAGCACCGATTCGTGCACGGTCAGCGTCCGGCCGACCTGCTCGGCCTCCGCTCCCGACCATCCGGCGAGCAGTTGATCCCGTTCCCGGATCATGGCGTCGGCCTGCGCGTCCACGCGCCCACCGGCTTCAACCGCCGACCGCGCTGCCGTGCGCGCACTGCCGACGTCGCCGACCAGCACGCGACGGGCGAGATCGTGCACATCCGGCAGCCCGAGCACCGCAAAGAGGTTCATCGGGGCTTCCGACCCAGGGTGGCCGCGATCTCGTCCGGTCCGGCAGGCCGCTACCTGGTCGGCATCGCCATCGGCCATCGCCGGTTCCACGAACCGCGCCGACGCTGTGGACTCGACGTGCTGCTCGAACGCGACGGCCGAGTCGCCGAGCACGTCGAGGTCGGTCAGAAGGCACATGGCCGCACGGTAGCCAGCACAGAGGTTTCCCGAGGCGGAATGGGATAACTGCACGAACGTCAGCCGCCTGATCCCAGGAACGCCAGCATGTCGGAGCGCGTGACGACGCCTGCGGGCTTGCCGTCCACCAGCACCAGCGCGGCGTCGGCGGTGGCGAACGCGATCATCGCCGTCTCCAGCGCCTCCCCCGCGCCGATCGTCGGCAGGGGGGGCGACATGTGGTTCTCCAGCCGGTCCGAGAGCTGTGCGCGACCGGTGAACAGCGAGTCGAGCAGGTCGCGTTCGACGACGGAACCGGCCACCTCCGCGGCCATGATCGGAGGCTCGGCCCGGACCACCGGCATCTGCGAGACGTGGAACTCCCGCAGGTAGTGCATCGCGTCGGCCACCGTCTCGCTCGGGTGGGCGTGTACGAGGTCGGGCATGGTGCCGTCCTTGCGCCGCAGCACGTCGCCGACCGTGGCGCCCTGGGCCGGCGGGAGGAACCCGTAGCCGGCCATCCAGGAGTCGTTGAAGACCTTGCCGAGGTAACCGCGCCCGCCGTCGGGAAGCAGCACGACGACCACCGCATCCGCCGACAGGTCGGCCGCGACCCGCAACGCGGCGACGACGGCCATCCCGCAGGAGCCGCCGACCAGCAGCGCCTCCTCCTTGGCCAGACGCCGCGTCATGTCGAACGAGTCGCCGTCGGATATCGCGATGATCCGATCGCAGATGTTCTTGTCGTAGGTGATCGGCCAGAAGTCCTCGCCGACGCCCTCGACCAGATACGGCCGTCCGCCCCCACCGGAGTAGACCGAGCCCTCGGGGTCTGCGCCGATCACCTGCACACGACCGTCGGACACCTCCTTGAGGTAGCGCCCGGTGCCGCTGATCGTGCCGCCGGTGCCGATGCCCGCGACGAAGTGCGTGATCTTCCCGTCGGTCTGCTCCCAGATCTCCGGGCCGGTGTCGAGGTAGTGCGACTCGGGGTTCGCGGGGTTTGCGTACTGGTTGGGCTTCCAGCCGCCCTCGATCTCGGTGACGAGCCGGTCGGAGACCATGTAGTAGGAATCCGGGTGGTCGGGCTCGACGGCGGTGGGGCAGACGACGACTTCGGCGCCGTAGGCGCGCAACACGTTGCGCTTGTCCTCGCTGACCTTGTCCGGGCACACGAACACGCACTTGTAACCGCGGCGCTGGGCGATCATCGCCAGCCCGACACCGGTGTTGCCCGACGTCGGCTCGACGATCGTGCCGCCCGGGCGCAACTCGCCCGACGCCTCGGCGGCGTCGATCATGCGCCGGGCGATGCGGTCCTTCCCGCTGCCACCGGGGTTGAAGTACTCGACCTTGGCCAGTACGGGGGCCGCGATACCCGCAGCGGTCGCCCCGAGCCGGACGAGGGGGGTATTCCCGACCAGATCGGCGACGTGTTCGACATAGCGCATGCCGACATCGTCGCACCCGGCCACGGTGCCGTCGGTGCCCGTCGTACACGGAGGGTGCTCAATCGAATGTAGCCGGTCACATTAAGCTCTGCCGTAGGTAGTATGCGTGCCTAAGTTACCCCCAGCCGTGCGGCCCCGAACCGGTGCTCAGCGTGGCAGGAGGACTACCGTTGGCTACTTCGTCCACCCGACTCCCTTGACGGGCACATCGATCGAGTGATCGCAGTCCCACACATAGTATGAGGAGGGTCACACCGTTGCGGGTCGGCGGCGCGGAGGGGTCCGGCGAGGATGCCGCAGAGGACAGTGTCGCGCGGGTCGCGCGACGCGAGGCTGAGCTGGACGACCTCGCCGGCCGGGCCGCCTCGGGCCATCGGGCAGCGCTGGCCCAACTCCTCACCAGGATCCGGCCCTCGAT
>JBKJPD010000321.1:0-3200 GCA_046595345.1 Pseudonocardia sp. | reverse complement strand
GCTGACCATCGGCCCCGTCCAGCGCAACGCCGCCGCGGCACAGATCTTCGACCGGTCCTCCCTCGGGTCCGCCGCGGGCGAGGCGGCCGCCGCGCTCGCGGACGGCTTCGTCCGCTGGTACGTGCGCGGGGCGCTCGGCCTGGTCGCCTTCGCGGTGGCGGCCTCCGCGGTCGGCGGCTGCCTGCGCGTCCTGGTGGCGTTGCGGCGCCACGGTCGGTCGATGGAGGCTGTCCCGCACATCGGCGAGATCGCGCGGCGCTGGAGCGGCACGATCCGTAGGACGACGGTGCTGGCCGTCGCCGTGTCGCTGCTGGGATGGGCCGCCGCCGGTGGCCTCGCGTACGCGGGCGCCGCGGGTGGGCTGCAGGACGTTCGCTCGCTGTCGGACCTGGTCGGCGCCCGCCACGTCACCCCGACCCCGGTGGGTGCCGTCCTCACCGGCTTCACGGGGGCCGTCATCGGGGACTCGCGCGCCGTCCGGGTGGGCGGGCCACCGGTGGCCGACCCGACCGGCGACGACACGACGTGTCAGCGCAGCGCCGACTCCCCGGCCGTCGAGCTCGGCCGGGTGACCGGCCAGAACGTGCTCAACCTGGCCTGCCCGGGCGCGACGATCGCGAGCGGCCTGCGCGGGGCCCAGCAGCGGAACGGCACGAGCGTGCCCCCGCAGATCGGCCGGCTCAAGCAGGTGCAGGGCCTGCGGTTCGTGGCGGTCGTCATCGGTCCGAACGACCTCGGATGGACCGATTTCATCCAGTACTGCTACGCCGTGGCTGACTGCGCGGACAATCTCACCCAGGGCGAGTTCGGCTACCGCCTGGCGGCGTTCGACCGCGACTACGGCGATCTGCTGCAGGACCTGGACGCGCTGGACGGGCATCCGCAGGTCGTCGTCACGACGTCCTATGACGTGCTGGGCCCCGACGCGGACCCGACCTGCCCGGCCGTCCGGGGACCCGCCGGTACGGTCGGCCTCGATCCGAAGAAGATCGAGTTGTTTGGCAACCGCAACGCCGCTCTCAACCGCGTGCTGGCCGCAGGAGCCGAGAAGTACGGGTTCTCGATCGCCTCACCGAGCCTCACCCCGCTCTGCGCGCCGGGTGCCGATCGGCTCGGCCCTGATCTCCAGGGGCTAGGCGCCCCCGAGCCGTTCCATCCCACCGCGATCGGTTCGCTGCGCATGGCCGCCGCCGTGTCGGCCCTTCTGGAGAAGGCCGCGCCGGTCAGGGACCGGGGCTCCGGCTGACCCCGGGTCACGGCCCGGGGCCCCCCTCGGGGGGGGGACGCTCGGCTGCGCGGACAGCACCCGGCGTCAGGCCGTGCAGTGTCGCGAGCCGGGCGTTGTAGGCGGCGAGAGCCGGGTCGTCGTCGACGACGCGGGTGAAACCGTCCCGCAGGCGGCGTTCGAACGCGGACTTCTCATGGAGGCCTCCGGACCGTCCGACGAGGTCATGAAGGTGATGTCGGCGCTGACGATCACCGACGATGAGCTCACTGGGCTCGCCATCATCGCGGAGTCCGTCCGCGCCACGGTGCCCGAATCTGACGGACTCCTGACGAAACCCGGCTAGACACTCATCCGGCGCGTTCGCTGGGCTACACAGACGTGCGGTGGCCGACGAACCCCGACCAGGGGCGTCATCCGGATGCGACCGAGGACGTCGGCAGGGCGGTCGGCGTGGGTGACCGAGACCGGGTTGTGCCCGAGCGGCCAGTCGATCTCGGTGGCCACGGCCCGCATGACGTCGTGGCTGGTCACCCACCCCAGCATCACGGCGAGGATCGCCTCGATGGAGAACTCTCGCAGGATGATCTCCACGCCGAAGAAGACGCCGGTGATCGGCGCGTTGAAGGTCGCGGAGATGCCGCCTCCCCCGGCGCGACGACCGTTCGACGATCCCGACTTCACCATCTCACCCTTCCCGCTGCCAACCTCTGCAACTCGCTATACAATGTTTTCTACCAACCCTTGCATTTATACACATGATTGACAGACTCGGGACGACGGCCGTCACAACCGGGAGACCCTGCGGCAGAGAACGAAAGGCTGATGGACACTTCCGGCATGAACGCCAACCGCCGCCCAGCCACGACCGACCCCTCGGACGACGAGATCGCGGCCGTCATGCTGGCCGCCCGGGCGATCGTCGCCATCACCGCCCAGTCGGTCGCCGCACTCGACGACCAGGTGACACTCCCCCAACTCCGCGTCCTGGTGATGATCGCCAGCCGCGGCCCACTGAACCTGGCCGCGGTGGCCCACGGGCTCGACGTGCACTCCTCCACCGCCACACGCGTCTGCGACAAGCTCGTCCTCGCCGGCATGCTGCACCGCAGCGACAACCCCGACGACCGCCGCAACCTGGTACTCGACCTGACCGCGGACGGACGCAGGCTGGTCGACACCATGAACCGGAGCCGTCGCGCGGCGATCAAGGGCGTCCTCACCCAGATGCCGCCGAGCCAGCGCCAAGGCCTCCCCCCCAAGCTGCGCTCCTTCGCCGAGGCCGCCGGCGAGCTGCCCGACACCGGGGCCTGGGCGCTGGGCTGGACGACGGAGCACCCCGTCCGCAACCCCGGTGGCTCCGCGGCGTAGCGGCCGAGGACGCGTCCTGCAACGGACCTCACACCCTGAAATCTTGCGCAATGAATGCTTTTATACACATGATGCACGAGTCAGATCCACGAGCTGAGGAGGATCCGTGAGGGTCGCAGACATCCTGAAGATCAAGGGTGACGCCGTCGTGACGGTGCATTCCTGGACGCCGTTGAACAGCGCTATCGACCTGCTGGCCGGTCCCCCGGCGATCGGCGCGCTGGTGGTCTCCGACGACGGCCACGGTCAGGTTTCCGGCGTCGTCGCGGAGCGGGACGTCATCCGGGGACTGCACCGTCGCGGCGCGTCGATGCTCGATCGGACGGTGGCCGAGGTGATGGTCCGAGGCGTCCCGGTCTGTTCACCCGAGGACACCATCTCCGCGCTGATGGCGACCATGACGCGCTCCCGCCACCGGCACATGCCCGTCCTGTCCGGGGGCGTGCTGTGCGGGATCGTCAGCATCGGCGACCTCGTCCGGCACCGCCTCGACGAGATGCAGCTCGAGACCGACGTCCTGCGCGACCTGTACGTGGCCAGCCGGTGACCCGGGACTGACGAAACTGCCGGGGGGCCCGCCTCCACCCTCACAGAAGACCAGAAC
>JBKJPD010000300.1:0-6469 GCA_046595345.1 Pseudonocardia sp. | reverse complement strand
TCGCATTCGTCCACGTCGGCCACGAACGATGCGGGATTCCCCGACGACGAATCTCTCGACGCCCGCGGAGCGGGCTGGGCGGCCGCCGCGCGGGGTGGCGTGACGCGGGCCGCCCACGTCCTCTGCTCGCCCGCCCGGGCCGCTGGCCAGACCGCTCCGCGGGCGTCGAGGGATTCGTCGTCGGGGAATCCCGCAGCGTTCGTGGCCGACGTGGACGAATGCGACACGAGGGTGACTCGACCGTTCACCCGGCGAGGTTAACGGACTGGACACACGCGGCCCATTGACAGCGGGACCCCAGGAGCCGGAGACTTCATCTGAAGACATGTTCATATGAGTCCATGTGCAACATCATCAGCTGCTCCTGGATCTCGTTCGCGTCATCAATTATGGAGGTCCGACATGGCCCAGGCCGCTGCACTTCCCGCATCGCTGCCGGTAGCGATCCCACTGAGCGAGATCGCACCGTGGGCGGTGTTCGCCGGGGTGATCATGCTGTCGCTGCTGTACCTGGTAGGCCTCGACCAGGGCGCCACGTCGCTGATCTCGGGCAGCATGGTGCACGAGTTCGTCCACGACGGGCGCCACCTCCTCGGCTTCCCCTGCCACTGACGGGTCGGGTATCCGTTCATGATGAGGTCGCTGCTGATCCGCGGAATGATCGCGGGTTTGATCGCCGGGCTGCTCTACTTCGTGTTCGCCTACCTGTTCGGGGAATCCTCCGTGAACGCCGCAATCGCGTACGAGGACCAGGTCGGCGCGGCTGCCGGTCATGCCTCGGAGGAGGCCCCGCTGGTCAGTCGCGGGATCCAGTCCACCATCGGGCTGGCTGTCGCCGCTCTGGTCTACGGCGCGGCACTCGGCGGCATCCTCGCGCTGGCGTACTCGGCGGTGTACGGGCGAATCGGGCGGCTCTCGCCACGGGCGACCGCGGCCGTGGTCGCGCTCGCCGGGTTCGTGGCGGTCATCGTCGTCCCGTTCCTCAAGTACCCGGCCAACCCGCCGGCCTCGAGCATCGGCGGGACCATCGGCTCGCGTACCGGGATCTACGTCGTGATGATCATCTTCTCGGTGGTTCTCGCGGCGGGGGCGGTCCTGCTGGGACGGCGTCTCCTCGCCCGGTTCGGGACGTGGAACGCCACGCTCCTGGCGGTCGGGGCGTACGTCGTCGCGGTCGGGATCGTCGGGTTCCTGATGCCGGTGGTCGCCGAGACGCCGGCGGACTTCCCCGCCACCGTCCTCTACCAGTTCCGGTTGGCGTCGTTCGGCGGCCAGCTGGTGCTCTGGACGGCGCTCGGGCTGATATTCGGAGCATTGATCGACGGCAGCTCCAGACGGAGCGGTTCGCGGCCTTCGATCGACGCGACGGCGCTCTGATCGATCGACCTGGGCTCCTCGCCGCGCACCGCGGCGGGGAGCCCATGTCGCTCGATACGGGCGAGCCGATCCGACGATGCCTCATCCTCCACACGTACTGGCCTGGTCGACGACGTTCGCGCTGCTCGGCGACCCCAGCCGGCTGATGCTGCTCCTGCTCATCCACCGCGAGGGCCCGATCTGTGTGTCCGAACTGGCCGACAGGTCCGGGCTCAAGCACACCACCGTGTCCCATTCGCTACGGCTGCTGCGCGCCCACAACATGGTGCACGCCGAACGTGACGGGCACCGGGTCTGCTACCGCAGGTCCGAGCACAGCGCCAGCCCGTTGCTCGACCACGTGCTCGCGCCGGACATCGACCGCTCCTAGGCATCCACCACGAGAACTCCGACGGCACTTGACCGCGCTCGTGCCGGCGGAGCCGTCGGACCGATCTTCGCGCGGTGGATCCTGCGCTCCAGGCGGGGCAGGCTAGGCGGGTGACGGCCGAAACCCTCTCCCGCGCGGGGCTCCGTCGTGTGCTCACCGTCCTGTGCGTCACCGAGATCGTCAGCTGGGGCGTCCTGTACTACGCGTTCCCGGTGCTCGCTCCGACCATCTCCCGCGACACCGGCTGGTCTATCGGCACGATCACGGCCGCGTTCTCGACCGGGCTGATCGTCGCCGCGGTGGTCGGTATCCCCGCCGGGCGACTGCTCGACCGGTTCGGGCCGCGGCCGATCATGACTGCGGGCTCGCTGCTCGCGGTCCCGTCCGTGCTCGGCATCGCGACGGCCGGTTCGCTGACGTGGTTCTTCGCCGCGTGGGTGCTGGCCGGGATCGCGATGGCCGGGGTGCTCTATCCGCCTGCGTTCTCGGCACTGACACGCTGGTGGGGGCCCCGTCGCATCACCGCGCTGACCGGGCTGACGCTGGCGGCGGGCCTGTCCAGCACGATCTTCGCGCCGCTCACCGCGGTGCTCGTCGAGAACACCGACTGGCGCAGCACCTACCTGGTGCTTGCTGTGGTCCTGGCGGTGATCACGATCCCGGCGCACCTGTTCGGGCTGCGCGGAGCCTGGCCGGCACCGGAGGCCGTCCAGAACCTCGATCATGGCGATGCCGCAGCTGTGGCCCGCAGCCGCCCGTTCCTGCTGCTCGTGGCGGCGCTGGGCCTCGGCGCGTTCAGCGCCTACGCGGTGATCATCAACCAGGTGCCGCTACTGATCGAACGAGGGCTGTCCACCGGTACCGCGGCGTGGGCGCTGGGGCTGGGCGGGCTCGGGCAGGTGCTCGGACGGTTGGGCTACCGCGCGCTCACCGGCGCACTCGGAATGCGCACGCAGGGCATCGTCGTGCTGGCGGCGGGCGCGGCGACCACGGCCGTCCTCGCGGTGATACCCGGGCCCGCAGTCCTGCTCGTCGCCGCCGCGATGCTCGCGGGCGCTGTCCGTGGGGTGTTCACGTTGCTGCAGGCCACGGCCTTCAGCGACCGATGGGGCAGTACCCACTACGGGCGGCTCAACGGCCTGCTCTCCGCGCCCGCGATGGTGGCGACGGCCGTCTCCCCGTGGGCGGGCGCCGCTCTCGCGGAACTGTTCGGCGGCTATCCGCCGGTGTTCGGGCTGCTCGCAGCCGTCGCCGCGGTGGCGGCGCTGCTCGCGGCCGGGACCGTGCCGCGGAGGGCCTTGCCGGATTCCTAAGGCGCAGAATCGACGAGCCCGGTCCGGGCGGCGATCCAGGGCATCGCCTTGTCCAGTACCAAGGTGGCGATCTGCCAGGAGTGCCCGCCCGCGACGATTCGTGACTGCATCTCCATTCCCGCTTGCCGGGTCGCGGCGAGCACCGTCCGGGCGTCGGGCCCGTAGTCGGGGTCGTCCTTGCCGATCGCGATGATGCCTGCGCTCCCGGGGAACATGGTGGTGGCGAGGATGTCGATCGGGTTGACAGCGCGGAACGCCGCCTCGTCGCCCGCGAAGGTGGCGGCGACGGTCTGGCTGTGGGTGCCCAGCGAGGGTTCGGCCTGCCCGGAGATGTCGAGGAACGTCGGGTAGGTGTGCGGCGCGCGGACGGCGAGCTGCAGGGCGCAGGTACCGCCGTAGGAGAACCCCGCCACCGCAAAGCTCCGTGGGTCGGGCTCGATCTGCAGGTTGGCCCTGATCCAGTCCGGGACGTCTTGGACCAGGTAGGTCTCGACGTTCCCGAGCCGCGAGTTCATGCACAGCGGGTTGGCCAGTGGTGCACCGCTGGCGTCGGGAATGACGACGACGGGGGCGAGCCCGTGGTGGGCGGCGGCGAACCGGTCCATCACCGCGGGGAGCATCCCTGCGGTGAGCCAGTCCTGCGGGCCTCCGGGTTGGCCGGCGATCAGGACCAGGACGGGCAGCAGCGGGCTGTTCTGCGTCAGGTAGGCCGGAGGCAGATACACAGACGCGGCACGGGCCGGGAACCCCGATACGGTACCGGGGATCTGGACCTGGGCGACCGCGCCGGTGGTCGGCATACCGGGCGGGGGCACCCACGTCCGCACCGACGGCCTGCCGGCCGCAGGGTCGACCGCGGAGGAGCGGGGCAGCGCCGCGAAGTCGACCACGTTCCAGGCCGGAACGCCGATCGCCGCCCCCACGGTCGGGAAGTAGCCGTAGAACGCGTTGACCTTCATCATCGGCAGCAGCAGCAGAACGGCCAGCAGGGGCACGGCGGCCACTCGGCGCCAGCGGCTCGCCGGCCGACGAGGCCACAACGTCACCCCCACCAGGCCCAGCCCCAGCATCGCAAAACCGGTCCACACGATCACCCGGATCGGCAGCGGGTCCGGGAACGGCTGCCACCAGTCGACGATCCAGCCGAGGAGTGCAGCCCCGGCCACCGCACCGACGACGACGCCCGGGACGACCCTGGTCCACCAGGACCGATTCCTGCGGGCGAGGAGCACACCGATCGCCGCCAATGCGGCGACGATGATGGCCACCGGGATCGGACCGGTGATGACAGACGCGTCGAGCAGCCGGGTGGACAGTCCGATCTCCACGACCTCACCTCACCATCGACGGGTCGATTCTGGCCCTCCTGTGTCAGCGACGCGCAGGTGGGTAGGGCGATCGGGCCTCGGCGTCGCGAGCAGGCGCGAGACGTTCGTGAGCTGTTTGCCCATATCTCATGTTCGCTGTGCCGACGCCGCTGCCGGCGTGAGTCCACAGGCAGCTCGATGATCGGCGCTGATGGCCCATCGGGTCGTCTGCGATCAGTCGCCGTCTACCGACGCCAGAAGGAGATCGCTGGGATGCCACATGCGACCCGTACAGTCGAGAGATGCGCGACAGCTTCGTGTTGCTGCTGTCGGACTCCGGGGTTCCGATCGAGCATCGTTCGACCCCACTGACAAGCACCACCGAATAGACACTCAGATAGTTGCTCGGTGGGAGATTCACTATTGGTCAAGATCGCTCTAGCGAGCCTCTGACCTCGGTGGAGCTGAGGGGATTCGAACCCCTGACCCCTTGACTGCCAGTCAAGTGCGCTACCAGCTGCGCCACAGCCCCTTCCGATGACGAAGTTACACGAGCCCGCGGGCCACTCGCCAACCGGGTCACGCCGCACTGATCCTGCGGGACGACCCCGGCCGGCGAGGATCGCCGCGAGCAGCACGATGGGGCCCCGTGGAGACCCGGTGTGCGGCTGGCGCGGGTCTTCGGCCGGTCAGCCCACCGCGATGGCGTCGGCCAGCCAGCTCGTGTTGTTCAGGTCGATCTTGGTGTTTTTGATCGTCACCGTGGGGGTGCCGAACTGGCCGTTCGTCTGCGCCGCGGCGGTGTTCACGGACGCCTCGGTCTCGGCGGTGATCGCCGCCGCATAGCCTGCGCCACGTACGCACCCGGCGAAGTCACCCCGTGCGCCGGCGCCCAGCTCGATGAGCCGGTCATCGGTCAGGCCCGCGCTGCTCTCCGCGGGCTGCGAGCCGAACAGCGCCTTGTGATAGGCCGGGAAGATGCCGGCGGGCACCGCGCACAGCGCGGCGTTCGCGGCCCGCGTCGAGTAGCCGGGCGGGGTGGTCCTGTCAGCGAGGATCGCGATGCCGTGGTAGCGCACCGTGACCTTCCCCGTGTTGAGCGCGGTGGTCAACTCGTCCCCGTAGCGCTTCTCGAACCGCTCGCACTGCGGACAGAGGAAATCCTCGTACACGTCGATCACGACGGGGCCGGCACCGGCCGTGACGACTGCGCCCGACAACGTCGCCGAGTAGCTCGGCACAACGGGCACACCCCCGGTGCCGCGGGTGAGGAACACCCCCAACCCCACGATCACCGCCACCGCCACGACGACACCCACCACGATCAGCGGGGTGCGGTTGGCCGCCTTCTTCAGGGGCACCTGGATGCCGGCGGCGTTGAGCCGCTGGGCGGCGGCCTCCTGCCGACGCTTCTTCTCGTTCCTGGACGCTCCGCCCATGTCATGTCCTTCCCGATCCGACTAGTCGTGAGTCCAGTGCGAACGATGTGCGGGGCCGCACGGTCAACCAGCACGCCAGCACCAGGAACCCGGTATCGCGCAGCAACTCCCCCACATAGGCCGTCTCACCCGGTGCGACCGCCCCACCGCCGCCGAAACAGCCGCAGTCGATGGACAGCCCCCGCGCCCAGGCCTGTGTCACCCCGGCGACGAACACCAGCAGCAGCACCCCGGATGCCGCCGCCGCCACCCTGGTACCGACGCCGAGCACCAGCAGGACACCCAGCGCGATCTCGATCCACGGCAGCAGCGCGGCGACACTCTCGACGCCCGCCGGAGGCAGCACCTGGTAGGCGCGCACCGCGACGTAGGTCTGATCGGGGTCGATGACCTTGAGTACCCCGGAGACCAGCCACACGCCTGCGAGCCCGAGGCGCGCGAGCGTCCCGACGACGCCGAGCACCCGGTTCACCCCGTCAATCTAGCGATGGGTGGGCTCAGAACTCCTCGCGGGCCGCCTCCTGCTCCAGCACCGCGTCGAGGTCCTGGAGCCGGTTCATCGAGGCGACCGCGCGGGCCGTCCGGTTGTTGGCGGCGAGGAGGTCGCGGTGACGGTGCACCCAGGACCAGTACCCCGCGGTGAAGGGGCAGGCGTCGTCTCCC
>JBKJPD010000038.1:0-6020 GCA_046595345.1 Pseudonocardia sp. | reverse complement strand
CCCGCCCGCCGAGATGGGGTCGATCCGGCCGAAAACGCGGTCGCGGATGTCGGCCCAGCGGATCTTGTCGATGCTCGCGTCGATGCCGAGGCGGCTCGCGTGGCGGATGTGCTGCACCACGTCGGCGGGGTAGACGTACATCTTGGTGGGGATACAGCCGACGTTGAGGCAGGTGCCGCCGAACACCCCGTGCTCGACGAGCGCAACGTCCAGGTCGTCGAAGCGGCTGTCGATGATCGAGTTGCCCGAACCGGTACCGATGACGACAAGATCGTGGTGGCGCATCACCTGAGGTTAGCCGCAGACGCTGGATCGATCGTGTGATGCCGGGGCGACGTCACATACAGGGCGTGCCCGATGCGCGAACGTCGCAGCGCCTGCGAGCGCAGCGCCCGCTCGGGTCGTCCAGGGCTGTGCCACCACGCCCGGCTGCGGTGCCCGGGTCCGGCGCCACCTCACCCGATCTGGTATTCAATGGCGATGACCAGCGAGGCGATGGGCCGATGACCAGCGAGGCAGTGGCGGCCACCGTCCATCGGGCCTGGGCGGCCGACCTGGACCCGCGGACCCTCTACGAGATCCTGCGGCTGCGGGTCGAGGTGTTCGTCGTCGAGCAGGCCTGCCCCTACGCCGAGCTCGACGGCCGTGACCTTGAGGACCGGGCCCGGCACTACTGGCTTGGCGGCGGCGGTCGCCCCGAGCCGGTCCTTGGGTGCCTGCGGCTGCTCAAAGCTCATGGTGGCGAGTACCGGATCGGGCGGCTGTGCACGGCGCAGTCCGTGCGCGGCCGTGGCCTGGGGCGAAGGCTGATGGAGGGTGTCCTCGCCGAGGTCGGTGACGGTCGATGCGTGCTCGACGCGCAGGAGCACGTCGCTGACTTCTATCGCAGCTTCGGTTTCACCGCCACCGGGCCCGCCTACGACTTGGACGGCATCGCGCATCTCCCGATGCGCCGCGACCGCCGCTGACCGGGTGCTCGCTCAGCCGCCGATGATCTCGAACTCGACGCCCACCGCGGCGTAGGTGCCGATGGCGCGGGCGTCCCGGGTCGCGAGCGGACAGCCGTGCGCCTTGGCGGCGAGCGCCACCAGCGCGTCGTACACGGCTCCGCCGACGACCCCGATCGGGGCGAGCACCGAGGGCAGGGCGCCGGCCATCCCGGCGTCCGGGACGAGGGTCGGTCCGAAGTTCGACTCGATCAGCAGGACCGCGTCAACCCCGGCGAGCCGTGCATCGCCCGGCAGTCGGGTCAGTACCGAGTACGTCTCGGCGAGGGAATGTGCGGTGAGTACGGCGACTCGACGCCCGAGATGACGACGTACGGCGGCGTGGGCACTGTGCGAGGACACCAACAGCGGCACGGCCGCGCTCGTGTCGAATGCCAGTGGAGTCGCCGGTGATGTCGCCAGTGAGGTCACCGTCGGGCTGCGTCGAGGATGCCGAAGACCGTCTCGTCGGTGATCGGCGTGGACGACTCCGCGACGAGTGCGCCGTCGATCGTCACGAGCCGGGCGGTGCGACCGCTCGGCACGATCTGCAGGCCGGGCCCGTAAACACTGATGTCGACGGTGCTGCCCGGGGTGATCCCGAGGGCGTCCCGCAGTTGTTTGGGCACGACGATCCGGCCGACGCTGTCCACGGTGGTCTCCACTGGTAATACGCTACCAGCGGAGACCCATCAGATCAGCCCGCGGCGCGCTTACGGTCGTCCGGCGGGAACGCTCGGGCCTCCACACAGAGCCGTGACCAGCCCTCGAATGCCGACGTGACCATGTCGAGGTCACCCCCGATCGCAGCGATCAGGCTCTCCTGGGAGGCATCCGTGGCGGCCTCGAGCGCGTCGCGGACCGCTCGGCCCGCGTCGGTGATCCCCCCATCGGCGAGCAGGCCGTCGGCCTCCAACCGGGCAACCGCGGCGTCCTGGGCCTCCTGCGGCCACGCTCGGGTGCCGCTGTACTCACCGACCGGATAGCCCAGCCAGACCTCCATGAGGATCCCCATCCGCACCGGATCGAGCCCCGCCGCGACGCAGGCCGCGATGTGGCCGTCGCCGCGGTGTTCGCGCATCAGGTCGGCCGCGCGCCAGAGCCGCCCGTGGGCGTCGTCGAGGCGGGGCTGCGACCGCAGGGCCGAGAACAGCGTCCGACCGGTGCCGTCGACGCCGGCGACCGCCACCTCCAGGATCTCCGCCACCCGGATGATCTCGGCGTCGTCGATGCCGGCCAGCACCGTCCGCAGGCTCGCTGCGGTGGCGGTGTCGCGGACGCCGATGACCGTTGTCAGGTCGAGCTTCGCGCGCCCCTCGGTCCAGAGCGCATCGACCAGGCCCGGCTCGAACACGGCGAACGTGGACGCGACGACCGACGAGGGCACCTCACCCAGCGGCGCGGCCCGGCCGGTGACATAGGCGGTGAGGAAGTTGAATCCGTACGCGGCCAGCGCCTCGTTGGTCTGCGATGACCAGACCGCGTGCATCGCGAGCGGCTCCATCGCGTCGCGCAGCCTGCGGGCGGGCGTACCCGCGGACACGGGCGCCGGCGTCGGGGTGCCGGCCGGGGGCTCGGTGAAGAACACCGCGAGCGCAGCCTGATAATCCATGGTCGGGACGCTAACCGACCAGGTCACGACCGAAGCACCGGGCGTGCGGAATACTTCCCCTGGACGGACCGGACCCAGCCGGAAGCGCACCGCCACCGGCGCCGATCGACGGAGCGAGGGGAAAACGATGAGTGACGACCCGACCCGGGCGATTCCGCGGCCGATCGATACGCCTGCGCACGGCAGCGTGGGCCCGGCGGACCCGAACGCCGACCCGGCCACCAACCCGGCGCTGCGCCTCGGGGAACAGTCCACCGTCCGTATTCCGGTGGTCACGCGGACCCGCACGAGCGGGTTGTGGACCGGGCTCCTCCTCTCGGCCGTCGTCGGGATCTTCCTGCTGATCTTCATCCTGCAGAACCTGCGCACCGTGGAGATCGCCTTCCTCGGTTTCACCGGGAGCCTGCCGATCGGCGTGGCGGTGCTCTTCGCGGCGATCGCGGGGCTGCTGGTGGTGGCGATCCCGGGTGGGTTGCGCATCCTGCAGTTGCGCCGCGTCGTGCACCGGGTCGTGAAGCGCTGATGCTCCGGATCGGAGGCAACCCGCTCCCCGTCGTCGGCCGGGCGCGGATGTACGTCTGCGGGATCACCCCCTACGACACGACGCACCTCGGCCACGCCGCGACGTTCGTGTGGGCCGACGTCGCCTCCCGCGTGCTGCGCCACCTCGGGGTGGACGTCGAGATGTGCCGCAACGTCACCGACGTCGACGACGTGCTCGACGCCGCTGCGGCGCGGCAGGGGGCGCAGTCGGACAGCTTCGCCGCTGTGCAGCAGTTCCGCTTCGACCGCGACATGACCGCGTTAGGGGTGCACCGCCCCATGCACGAGCCGCGGGCGCACAACCACATCGCGCAGGTCGTCACGCTCGCGGCGGCGCTGCTGGAAGTGGGCGCGGCCTACCTTCGCGGGGGCACCGTCTGGTTCCGTGGCGGGGACGTGGCGGCCCGGGCGGGGCTGGATGAGACCGCTGCCGCGGCGCTGGCGGCGGAGTTCGGGCAGAGCTTCAACGATCCGCAGGCCGAGAACCCCGCCGACGTCCCGGTCTGGCGCGGGGCCCGGTCCGGGGAGGCGGCATGGCCGAGCCCGTGGGGCGACGGGCGCCCGGGATGGCACGCGGAGTGCGCCGCGATGGCGCTGACCACGCTCGGCCCGGCGATGGACCTGCACGCAGGCGGCGCGGACCTGCGTTTCCCTCACCACGCCTACGAGTCTGCGATGGCCGAAGCGGTCACCGGGGTCCGCCCGTTCGCCCGGGCGTGGATGCACGTCGGCACGGTGGGGGTGGGCGGGGCGAAGATGGCGAAGTCCACGGGCAACCTCGTGCTGGTCTCCGATGTGGTGGCCGAGCACCCCGCCGCGGCGCTGCGCCTGCTCGTGCTGGACCGGAAGTGGGCGCGGGAATGGGATTACGAGCCCGCAGCACTGGACGCCGCCTCCGCCCGGCTGGAGCGGCTCTACGCCGCGGCGGCCCGGGGTGCGCTGGAGGACGGCACGGCTGCGGCCGGGGCGGTCACGGCGGCGCTGCTCGATGACCTCGATGTCCCCGCCGCCCTTGCGGTGGCAGAGGAGGCGGGTGGCGAGGCAGCGCGCCTGGCCCTCTCGGTACTGGCGCTGACCTGACCGACCGTGGCCGCGAGTTCGCCGAACGACCGCGGCGAGTCCGCCCTACTGCCCGGCGATTTCGCCGATCGAACCGGGGCCCGGAAAACGCGCGAGGCGCGGCACCCTGGATGGGTGCCGCGCCTCGGCGATCGTGCTCGGATCTGGCCTACTGTCAGGCCGCGTCGCGCCTGCGTCCGCCGCCGCCTCGCGGGCCGCCGCCGGTGCGGGCGCCGGGGCGTCCACCACCCAGGCCACCGCTACGGGGACGCCGTCCGCTGCCGCGAGGGTTCTGCTCGGCCCTCGGCGGCTCGATCAGCGGCACCCCGGACGGGGTGCGCGCACCGGTGATGCGGGCCAGCGCTGCGTCGCCCGGTGAGACGTCGGTGCTCGTGGCACGGACACCGGCGAGGCGGGTGAGCCGGTCGACGTCGCGGCGCTCCTGCGGCAACACCATCGTGACGACGGTGCCGGAGTCGCCCGCGCGGGCGGTGCGCCCGGCGCGGTGCAGGTAGTCCTTCGGGTCGGCGGGCGGGTCCACGTGGACGACGAGGCTGACGTCGTCGACGTGGATGCCGCGCGCGGCCACGTCCGTGGCCACCAGAACCGGCGTCTGGCCGTCCTTGAAGTCGGCGATCGCCCGGTTGCGGGCGTTCTGCGCCTTGCCGCCGTGCAGCGCGCCGGCGTTGATGCCGTCCCGGCGCAGCGTCTTGACCAGGCGGTCGACGCCGTGCTTCGTGCGCACGAACAGGATTGTGCGCCCGTCGCGGGCGGCGATCTCGGTGATCACCCGCGGCTTGGACGCCATGTCGACGTGCAGGACGTGGTGCTCCATCGTCTCCACCTGCGCGGTGGACGAGGCGACCGAGCGGGTGACCGGGTCGGTCAGGTACTGGCGGACCAACGTGCCCACGTCACCGTCGAGGGTGGCGGAGAACAGCAGTCGCTGCCCGTCGGTCGGGGTGAGGTCGAGGATCTTGCGGACCTGGGGTAGGAACCCCATGTCCGCCATCCGGTCGGCCTCGTCGATCGCGGTGATGGTGACCTGCGAGAGGTCGCACGTGCGCTGGGTGGTGTGGTCGGTCAGCCGGCCGGGCGTCGCAACGAGCAGGTCGATGCCGCGGCTCAACTCGGCGGCCTGCCGGTTGAACGACATGCCACCGACCACCGAGGTGGTGGTGAGGCCGAGCGCCTTCGCGAATGGCGTGAGCGCGTCGACGACCTGCTGGGCGAGCTCCCGGGTCGGGACGAGCACCAGCCCGCGTGGCTGGCGGCCCTGCGACCGGCCGCCGGCGAGCCGGGCGAGCAGTGCGAGACCGAACGCGAGCGTCTTGCCTGAGCCGGTCTGTCCGCGGCCGAGCAGGTCGCGACCGGCGATCGTGTCGGGCAGTGTCGCGGCCTGAATCGGGAAGGGCTCGGTGAAGCCGTTCGCGGTCAGGGCGCGCAGCACGGGCTCGGGCAGGCCGAGCTCGGCGAAGGACGGCATCCCGGATTCCGGGACGGTCCAGAGAACCTCCGGCGCGGTCGCCACCGGACGGACGGGTGAAGCGCCGGTGCCGCGGGAGCGGCCACCGGTGGAACGGGGACGCCCACCGTCGGAACGACGGGGACGCGGGTTCGCCGAGAACGCCGAGCGAGCATTGGAGCTCGTGGTCGGCTGGGCACGGCGAGGGGACGGGGATGTCAAACGAACCTCCGGGACGTGGCACGTCGCACGGAGAAGCAGCGCCGAGATGACGGCGGCTGGGATCTCTGAGAACGAGCCCGGGCGCCTGCGTTGTGCGCCCTGGTGGGTACTGCTGTGCGCCTGTCGGGGGCCG
>JBKJPD010000553.1:0-4021 GCA_046595345.1 Pseudonocardia sp. | reverse complement strand
AGTGCGGCGAAGGCTGCGCGCTCGGAGAGGAACCCGTATCCCGGGTGGACAGCGTCCGCTCCGGACTCGCGGGCCGCGGCGACGATGGAGTCGGGCAGCAGGTAGCTCTTCGTCGCCGGCGCGGGGCCGATGTTCACCACGGAGTCCGCCAGCCGCGCGTGCGCCGCGTCGGTGTCTGCGTCGCTGGCGACGGCCACCGTTTCGATGCCCAGATCTCGCGCTGCCCGGATGATTCGCACCGCGATCTCACCGCGGTTGGCGATCAACAGCCGTTTCATCCGTCGACCTCGAGTACCACCAGTGTCTGTCCGGCATCCACGACGGACTCGCCTTCCGCGGCGAAGTCGATGACCGTCCCGGCGACGCCGGCAGGCACCGGGTAAAAGGTCTTCATGACCTCGACCAGCCCTACCGTGTCGTCGGCGCCGACCTGCTGGCCGGGCTTGACGTACTCGGGGCTGTTCGGGTCGGGCCTGCGGTAGAAGACGCCCGGGATGGGAGACATCACCTCGTGACGAGACATCACAGCACCTCGCTGTCGTTCGTTGGGTAGGGTTTCGCGATCAGGTCAGGTACGGCTTGAGTGCCTCGTGTACAGACTTCGCCAGGTCGACCGCCCCAGGGGTATCGGAGTGGACGCAGACGCAGTCGGCCCGCATGGGGATGTCGTTGCCGTCGATCGAGGTCGCCCTTCCCTCCTTCACCGCCCGCACGGAACGCTCTGCTGCCACGACCGGGTCGTAGGCCACATGCTCGCGGGTGATGATCAGTGTGCCGTCGTCGCGGTAGTCGAGGTCGGTGTAGTACTCGGCGATGAAACCTTGGCTGCGCTGACCCCAAACCTTCTCGTGCATGGTGTTCGCCATGCCCATCAAGGGCACGTCGAAGACGTCCGCGGCCACACCGATGGCCTTCGCGACGATCGCGTCGCGGGACGCGAGGCCGTAGAGGGCGCCGTGCGGCTTGACGTGGTTGAGCGGCATCCCTTGCGCTGTGAGAAAGCCGGCCAGGGCGCCGACCTGGTAGATGACCGAAGCGGTCAGCTCCTCGGGATCCATCTTCATCTCGCGTCGGCCGAAGCCGTCGCGGTCCGGGAACGACGGGTGCGCGCCGACCTTGACGGAGTGCGCCTTCGCGAGCGCAACGGTCCTCTGCATCACGACCGGGTCGGCGGCGTGGAAGCCGCAGGCGACATTCGCGACGGTGATGTAGGGCATGATGGCTTCGTCGTCGCCGCAGCGGTAGATGCTGTAGGCCTCGCCCATGTCGCAGTTGATCGCAACCATGTTCTCGTTTCCTTCTCGGTCAGGAGTGGGCGACCCTGGGAGTGTCGCTGTGGGCGCTGTGGTCCTCGCGGCACAGTGCGATGTCGCAGCGGCCGCGGGCGATCCGGTGCAGGCATCGCCCGACGCCGGAGTAGCGCAGTCGGTGGGAGTCGGCCCGGTCGAGCATGGCCGGCTGCTTGTCTGCGGCGTGGATTCCGTAGGGCCGGTCCACGATCCCGAGGCCGTGGCCGCGTGTGTCGAGTTCGGCAGCCAGCCGGCCGTTGCGCTGTGTCATGGCACCGTCCCGTTTCGTCTGCAGTCATGCTCGATCATGGGCTGCCTACCGCCGGCGCCGGGTTGTCGGGTGCGGCGCGCAGGTACTGGTAGACGGTCTCGCGGCTGATGCCGAGCTCGCGGGCCAGGGTCGCCTTGGCGACCCCGTTGGCTGCTCGCAGGCGCAGCGTGCTGGCTTGGTCCTCGTTGAGGGAGTGTTTGCGGCCGCGGTAGGCGCCGCGTTTCTTGGCCAGGGCGATGCCCTCGCGTTGCCGCTCGCCGATCAGGGTGCGTTCGAACTCGGCGAACGCGCCCATGACCGAGTGCAGCAGGGTGGCCATGGCGGTGTCGTCGCCGGTGAAGGTGAGCTGTTCCTTGGCGAACTGCACGGCCACCCCGCGGCCGGTGAGCTCGAGCACGATCCGGCGCAGGCCGTCGAGGTTGCGGGCCAGGCGGTCCATGGAGTGCACGATGACGGTGTCGCCGTCGCGGACGAAGCCGAGCATCGCCGCAAGTTGCGGGCGCGCTACGTCTTTGCCTGAGGCGGTGTCGGTGAACGTGCGGTCGAGGGTGATCCCGTCGAGCTGGCGGCCGGTGTTCTGGTCGAGGCTGCTGACCCGGATGTAGCCGACCCGCTGTCCGGTCATCGTGGCCTCCCCGCACCGAGTATCAGCCGAAGTATCAGGTTGAATCTTAGGACCCGGCTGACGATGTGTCCATCAATGAGTTTCGGGACCCTAGTCTGACGGTAATCGGGCTCGGTGCCTGACGTCGGGTTGGGGTGCACCCCACTCGGACAGGGCCATCGACTCCGGCCTCCACTTGCACACTCACGCGATAAGTCATCGCGCCGCGATCATGCGGGGGTCCGACCGGGGGTCGGTGCGCAACTCCAGGCCGGGACGACCGAGTCGTCCCGGCAGATCTGCGTGGCCGGTGTCTGCGTCGGACCGGGTGGCCCCCACTATCGCTCAACCTGGCTGTGGTGTCGCGGATGCAGCCTGGGGTTTGTGCTGGTGGTGAGGGCCGGGCCGGGCTTCCGCGGCCCGGCCTCACCGGCATGGGCGCAGCCGATCCCGGCGGATCAGGGCGGCGCCGTATCGCGCAGGTGGCTCAGGTGCTGGATGGTTTCTTGGCTAGCCGGATCCGGGCTCTGGTACGGACCAGAGCCCGGACCCGGTCGAATCGGGTTGTCGGAAATCGACGGCGGGCTCAGGTGGTCAGCGCCTGTCGACGATCTTGACCGGCAGAAGGATCCGCAGGTCGAGCTTGTTGGCGACACGCGTCGCCTACGAACGCAGCGAAACCCGCCGAGCGCTCCCGCGACCACTGCCAAATATCCGACGTCTACTGCCACTTGACCGACGTGACCCGCTCAGCTCACATCAACGATCTGGCAGGGGATGTCGGTGTTCTCATCGACGTGGTGGCTCGCGCACACCCGGTGGTAGCCGTCCGCGATCTGCGCGGCCACCCCGCGCAGTAGATCGCCGCGGATCAGCAGGACCGGTGAGAGGGCTTGGCCCTTCTTCACCTTCTTCAGATCCGCTGCCACGTGGGGATTGTCCACCGGCAGCCACGGCAAGGGACGGCCCAGATAATCTACGTTTGTGCTGCGTCCCTGGTCACGGCCTGTGCCGCAGAGAGTGTCAGGCGTTGCCGTCGAACAGGCTCGTGACGGAGCCGTCGTCGAAGACCGCGTGGATGGCGCGGGCGAGCAGGGGTGCGATGGACACCACCGACATCGACGGGAACCGCTTGTCGTCGGGGATCGGCAGGGTGTCGGTGAAGATCACCTCGCGGGCGCCGCAGCCGGCCAGCCGCTCGGTGGCAGGCCCCGACAGGACGCCGTGGGTGGCCGCGACGATCACATCGCTGGCGCCGTGACCCAGCAGCGCCCCGACGGCCTTCGCCACCGTGCCCCCGGTGTCGATCATGTCGTCGATGACGACGCAGAGCCGCCCCTCCACATCGCCGACGACGCGGTTGGCCACGGCCTCGTTGGGCTTGAGGGGATCGCGGGTCTTGTGGATGAACGCGAGCGGGGTGCCGCCGAGCGTTTCGGCCCAGCGCTCGGCGAGCCGGACGCGGCCGGAGTCGGGGGACACGACGGTGATCTTGTGGTCGGTGTAGGTGCGCTTGATGTGCTCGGCGAGCACCGGCAGTGCGAACAGGTGGTCGACCGGCCCGTCGAAGAAGCCCTGGATCTGGGCGGTGTGCAGGTCGACGGTCATGATCCGGTCGGCGCCTGCGGTCTTGAACATGTCGGCGATCAGCCGGGCGGAGATCGGCTCCCGGCCGCGGTGCTTCTTGTCCTGGCGCGCGTAGCCCCAGAACGGCATGACCACCGTGATGCGCTTGGCCGAGGCGCGCTTCAGCGCGTCGACCATCAGCAGCGTCTCCATGAGCCAGGTGTTGACCGGCGTGGTGATGCTCTGCACGACGAAAGCGTCCGAGCCGCGGACGGACTCCTCGAAACGCAC
>JBKJPD010000545.1:0-10099 GCA_046595345.1 Pseudonocardia sp. | reverse complement strand
CGCAGGTACGGGGTCACCCCGGGAAAGGTCTCCAGAAAGTCGACGCCGGACAGGTCCGCCGCGGTGTAGAGCGGCTTGACGGCGATGCCTTCCGGCGACTCCCAGACGGGGGGCGCGGCGGCACCGGCGAGGGCGTCCTCCCAGCTCGCGGTGGGTGCGGCCGTCTCCAGCGGGACCTGGGTGAAGTCGGGAATGGTCACGTCGATGCCTCCAACTGCACGTCGTCCATGGCGCCGTACACGGCGTCGATCACGGCCAGCACATCGCCGCCTGCGAACAGCCGCCCGTCGATCCCGGGCACCTCGACCGTGCCGGCCAGCAGGATGTACCGCGCGCCCGCCTCCCGCAGGGCGGAGACGGCCGCCTCGGCCCGCTCGGCATACAGCGCGTCGGTCGAGCAGAGCACAGCGACGGGGGTGCCGGCGGCGGCGAAGGCCGCGACCACCTCGTCGGGGGTCTCCGTCGGACCGGCCTCGACCGTCTCGATCCCGCCTGCCTCCAGCAGGTTGCGGGCGAAGCCGGCCCGCACGGTGTAGGCGGCGAGCCGGCCCAGTGTCGCGAGGAATGCGGTGGGCCGGGCACCGGTGTCGGCGAGGCGCGCGTCGGAGCGGTCGCGGAAGGCCTCGTAGGGCTCGGCAAGCCGGAACACCGGCAGCCCGCCCGAGGGCGGCGCCGGCAGCGGGTCGCGCTCGACGCGCTTCTCGGCGACGGCGGGGAACTCGCTGACACCGGTGATCGGCACTCGCCGCGTCGCCACGCCCTTCTCGCGCTGCGCGCGGACCCGGGCGGCCTGCTCCGCGATGAACCCGGAGTTCAGCGCCGCGACCGCGCCACCGGCGGCCTCGATCGCCTGGAAGACCGACCAGCCCGCCTTGGCAAGCTCGTGGGTGAGCGACTCGACGAACCACGAGCCGCCCGCCGGGTCGATCACCCGCGCGACGTGCGCCTCCTCCACCAGCAGCGCGTGGGTGTTTCGCGCGATGCGGCGGGAGAACGGGGTGGAAACGCCGATCGCGGCGTCGAAGGGGGCGACCGTGACGGCGTCGGCCCCGCCGACCCCGGCGGCGAACCCGGCGATGGTGCCACGCAGCAGGTTCAGGTACGGATCGCGGCGGGTGAGCATCACCGGCGAGGACACGGCGTGCTGACACTGCGCGAGCTGGCTCTGGGCGAGCTGGCTCTGGGCGACCTGGCTCTGGGCGACATCCGGCGCAGCGCCACTCGCCTCCAGCACCCGCGCCCACAACCTGCGTGCGGCGCGCAGCTTCGCGATCGTGGGGAACTGCTCGGCCGTGGCGGCGTACCGGAACTCGATCAGGCGGGCGGCGCTGGTGAGATCCAGCCCCGCACCGGTCAGCGCCCGCAGATAGGCGACGCCCGCGGCGAGGGAGAATCCCAGCTCCTGTGCGTCGGAGGAGCCAGCCCCATGCACCGGGAGTGCGTCGACGACGATGGCCCTGACCTGCGGGTAATCCTCGGCGACCCGGCGGGCCAACGGCACGACGGCGTCGGTGTCGGGCCCCGAGCCGGTGCGGGCCCGCAGGCCGATCGGGTCAAGCCCGAGGGTGCCAAGGAGGGCATCGGGGGCGAACCCCCGGTCGGCGGCGAGGGCGAGGAACGCCTCGGCTGCGGCCTCGGACTCCGAACCGCCGTCGAGGACGACGGGGGCGAGGTCGAGCAGTACCCCGTCGAGGACGGCAGGCAGGTCCGCGACGGCTGTGCCGGCATCGCCGACCGCGAGCCAGATGGACGTGACGCCATTCTCGAGGTCGGCGAGCACCGCGGCATGGGCGGCCTCCGGATCGCGCTGGGCGTGGCGCTGCCGGACGTCCCAGCCGTCGGGGGCTGCGCCGCCCGCGCGCGAGCCGCGTACGAACGGCGACCGCCCGGGCACGCCGACCGGAGCATCGGGGGCGTCCTGCGCGGTGTAGAGCGGCTGCACCCGGATGCCGTCGGGGGTGGACCAGACCAGCTTCTCGACGCCGGCACCGGCCTCGGCGTCCGCCCCGATCCGGCCTGCCTTGCGCACCACCCCGTCGACGAGGGCAGCCCACTGCTCCCGGGTGGCCGCGGGGAAGTCGGCCGCGAGCGACAGTTCCCCTACCGACCTGTCCCCTACCGAGCTGTCCAAACCCGCACTATCCACGGTGCCGTCGACCATGCGCGGAGTGTAGTGACAGCGGATGCCGGCCCAACCACTGCGAGCGCCGTGAAATCGCGCACCACCGACCAGGACGACGGCCATCAGGGCGGCAGTGGTCCCCGCGGCTCACCGGTCCGGAGATCGAGCCACCGACACCTCGTTCCGGCTCGGTGCGGCCGCTGTCCGAGACGGACCTCACCACGCCGCGGGTACGACGCCCTGAAACTTCTACGTAATGTAGAACTACTACAGACAGTAGAAGTTCGGTGATCGGAGGCTTTGCGTGGACGCCCTGGACCTGGCGCGCTGGCAGTTCGGGATCACGACGATCTACCATTTCCTCTTCGTGCCGCTGACGATCGGACTGTCGGTCGTGGTCGCCGCACTGCAGACCGTGTGGCACCGCACCGGGAAGGTCGAGTACCTGCGGGCCACGAAGTTCTTCGGCAAGCTGTTCCTGATCAACTTCGCGATGGGCGTGGTCACCGGCATCGTCCAGGAGTTCCAGTTCGGAATGAACTGGAGCAGCTACTCGACGTTCGTCGGCGACGTCTTCGGCGCCCCGCTGGCCCTGGAGGCGCTGCTCGCGTTCTTCCTGGAGTCCACCTTCATCGGACTGTGGATCTTCGGCTGGGACCGGTTGCCGCGCCGCGTACACCTGGCCACGATCTGGATCGCCGCCATCGGCTCCAACCTCTCGGCCTATTTCATCCTGGCCGCGAACGCCTGGATGCGGCACCCCGTGGGTTTCACCGTCGACCCCGTGACGGGCCGGGCGAGGCTGACCGACCTCGGCGCCGTCCTCACCAACGACCAGGCCTGGTCGACCTACCTGCACGTGCTCGGCGCGTCGTTCCTGGTCGCGGGGCTGTTCGTGGTGGCGGTCAGCGCGTACAAGTTGATGCGACCGGCTGCCCACGAGAGCGAGCCCGGCCTGTTCCGGCGCACCCTGCGCGCCGGGCTCGTCACCACGGTGATCGCGGGTGCCGTCGTCACGATCTCGGGCGACCATCAGGCCAAGCTCATGGCGCAGTACGAGCCGATGAAGCTCGCTGCGGCCGAGGCGCTGTGGGAGGACGAGAAGTCAGCGGGGTTCTCGCTGTTCGCCATCGGTGACATCGAGGGCAGCCGCAACGTCGTCAACGTCCAGGTCCCCAACCTCCTGAGCTACCTGGCCACCGGCACGTTCACCGGCCGGGTCGCGGGGATCAGCGATCTGCAGGAGCGGGCCGCGGCGCAGTTCGGACCCGGCGACTACACCCCGAACATCCCGGTCCTGTACTGGGCGTTCCGGCTGATGATGGGCCTGGGGCTGGCCGGTGTCGGCGTGGGTGTGCTCGGGCTGTGGCTCACCCGCGGCGGGCGCCTCCCCCGTCAGCGCTGGATGTACCGGGTCGCGATCGCGGCGCTGCCCGCGGCACTGGCCGCCAACATCTGCGGCTGGCTCCTCACCGAGCTGGGCCGTCAACCCTGGACGGTCGTCGGTGAGCTTCTCACCGCGGCGAGCGTGTCCCCCGGGGTGAGCCTGGGCGAGGTGGCTTTCTCCCTGACCCTGTTCACCGCGATCTACAGCGTGCTCGCGGTCGTCGAGACCCGCCTGCTCTGGCGCTACGTGCAGGCCGGACCGGGGCACGTCATGGCCTACGACACCGAATACGACGACACCGACCACAAGGACACCCACCACAAGGACACAGCGCACAAGGACGCAGCGACCGACCGCATCCCGTCGTTCGTCTACTGATGAGGAGCTGATCGTGGATCTCCCCACCGTCTGGTTCGTCGCGATAGCGGTGCTGTGGACCGGCTACTTCGTGCTGGAGGGTTTCGACTTCGGTGTCGGTGTCCTGGTCCCGGTGCTGGGCCGCGACGACACCGACCGGCGCGTGATGATCAACTCCATCGGACCGGTCTGGGACGGCAACGAGGTCTGGCTGATCACCGCGCTCGGCGCCATGTTCGCGGCCTTCCCGGTCTGGTATGCGGCGACGCTGAGCGGGTTCTACGTGCCGGTACTGCTGATCGTGGTGGCGCTGATCGGGCGCGGGGTGGCGTTCGAGTACCGCGGGAAACGGGACGACGATCGCTGGCGCGCCCGCTGGGACGTCGCGATCGTGGTGGGCAGCGCCGTACCGGCTTTCGGTTGGGGCGTGGTGTTCGCCAACATGGTCCGCGGCGTCGAGCTCGGCGCCGACGGTGTGGTCACCTCCGGCCTGCTCGACCTGCTCAACCCCTACGCGCTGCTCGGCGGCGTGGCGACGCTGGCCCTGTTCACGTTGCACGGCGCGGTGTTCCTCGCGCTGAAGACCGACGGCCCGGTGCGTTACCGGGCCCGTACCGCGGTGGGCGCCGTCGCACCGATCGCGGTGATCGCGGCCTCCGGGTTCCTGCTGTGGACGCCCGGTGCCACCTGGACCGGCCTACTCCTGGCTGCGGTGCTGCTCGCCGGCACGGTGCTCGCCGTCCGCGGGCGGGAGGGCTGGGCATTCCTTCTCACAGCCGTCACGGTCGCAGCGTTCACGGCGACGCTGTTCAGGTCGCTGTACCCGGCGGTGCTGCCCTCGCTCACCGACCCGGCGTTCGACCTGACCGTCGCGAACGCCGCATCGGGTCCGTACACGCTCGGGTTGCTCAGCTGGATCGGAGCGGCGTTCCTGCCGCTGGTGATCGCCTACCAGTCGTGGAGCTACTGGGTGTTCCGGCGGCGCGTCACGCGTGCGCACGTGGGCGGCGGGACATGAGACCGCTCGACCCACGGTTGGTCCGCAGCACCCGTCCGGTCCGCGTGCACCTCGCCATCACGGTCGCGTCCGGGGCCGCACTCACCGCGCTGATCCTGCTGCAGGCCGGGCTGCTGGCCCAGATCATCGCCGGCACGGCAGGTCGGGATCCGGTGGATCTCGGGACGGCGATCGCGGCGGTCGGGCTCGTCGCCCTGGCCAGGGCGACGCTGATGTACGTGTCCGAGGCCGCGGCCCTGCGCAGCGCCGCCCGCGTGACGTCCGACCTGCGGCGCCGGCTCGTCGCGCACGTCACCGGCCCGGCGGCCGATCCGAGCGCCACCGACGCCGGGGAGCTCGCCACCCTCGCCACCCGTGGGCTCGACGGACTCGACGACTACGTGGCCCGTTACCTGCCCCAGCTCGTGCTCGCAGTGCTCGTCCCGGTGGCGGTGCTCGTCGTGGTGGCGCGCGCCGACTGGATCTCGGCGCTGGTGATCGCGGGCACGCTCCCGCTGATCCCACTGTTCATGGCGCTCGTCGGGTGGCACACCCAGGCACGGGCCCAACGACAGTGGCGGCTGCTGGAACGGCTCGGCGGGCACTTCCTCGACGTCGTGCAGGGCCTGCCGACGCTCGCGATCTTCCGCCGCGCGAAGGCTGAGGCCGCCTTGATCCGGCACGTCACCGACCAGCACCGCGAGGCGACGATGGGCACCTTGCGGGTGGCGTTCCTGTCCGCGTTCGTGTTGGAACTGCTCGCCACGCTCGCAGTGGCGCTCGTGGCCGTCGAGATCGGGTTGCGGCTGCTCTACGGACAGCTCGACCTGGAGACCGGGCTGATCGTGCTGATCCTCGCGCCGGAGGCGTACCTGCCCCTGCGCGAGGTCGGGGCCCGGTTCCACGCGAGCGTCGAGGGCGTCGCGGCCGCGGATCGGGTCTTCGCTGTGCTCGACGGCCCGGGTGGCGCTGCGCCTGAGCCCGCCGCCCCAGCCCGAACGGGCACCCGGGTCGGCCCGAACGAGCGGCCGGGTCCCGCGTCTCCGGCTGTGACGTCTCCGGCTGTGATCCGGTTGGAGGGGGTGTCGCTCACCCACCCCGGCCGGTCCGTCCCGGCACTGGACCGGGTCGACCTGGAGCTGCGGTCCGGCACCACGACGCTGATCACGGGCCGCAGCGGGGCGGGCAAGACCAGCCTGCTGGGCCTGCTGCTGCGATTCACCGAGCCGACGGCGGGGCGGATCACCGTGACCGGACCGGCGGGCGCGCCGGTCGAGCTCGCCGACGTGCCCGCCGACGAGTGGCGGCGCCGCATCGCCTGGGTGCCGCAGCGGCCCTACCTGTTCGACGCGTCGGTGGCCGACAACATCCGCCTCGGCGCGCCGGGCGCTTCGGACGAGGCCGTACGGCGCGCGGCCCGCCTCGCCGAGGCCCACGACCTGATCACCGCCCTCCCCGAGGGCTACGCCACCCACCTGGGCGAGCGGGGCAGCAGGCTGTCCGCCGGGCAGCGCCAGCGCATCGCACTGGCACGGGCATTCCTGATCGATGCACCGATCGTCCTGCTGGACGAGCCGACCGCCCACCTGGATCCGGCCACCGCGGCACTCGTGCGCACCGCCGTCGGGAGGCTGTTGCACGGCAGGACCGGCGTGATCGTCGCCCACGACGCGGGCTGGGCCGACCTGACGGACGGGATCGTGGAACTCGACGGCGGGCGGGTCGTCGTGGGAGCGGCCCGGTGACCGGCCCGCTCGTCCGCATGATCGCCCTCGCCCGTCCGCGTGGGTCGCGGTTCGCGCTCGGGGTTCTCGCCGGGGCCGTCGCGACCGCCTCGGGGGTGTCCCTGCTGGCCGTCGCGGCGTGGCTCATCGCCACTGCTGCCACCCACCCGCCGATCACGGCCCTGAGCATCGCCGTCGTCGCCACCCGCGCGCTCGGAGTCACCCGCGGAGTCGCGCGCTACCTGGAGCGGCTGATCACCCACGACGCCGCGCTGCGCACACTCGCCGACGTCCGCGTACGGGTCTATGCCCGGCTGGCGCGCACCGAGCCGATCCACCGGTTCCGGTCCGGCGACCTGGTGACGCGCCTGGTCGCCGACACCGACGCCACCCAGGACCTGCTCGTCCGCGGACTCACCCCGCCGCTGGCGGCACTCGTCGCCGGCGCCGGGGTGGTGGCTCTCCCGACCGCCCTGCTCGCACCGGGCGGCCTGCTGCTCGCCGCGGGGCTGCTGCTCGCGGGTGTCGCGGTGCCGCTCGCCGCGGCCGCAGCCGGGCGCGGCCCGGGACGCCGCCGGGCAGCCGCACGGGCCCGGTTGTCCATCGCGCTCGTGGACGCCCTGCACGGCGCGCCCGACCTGGTGGCCTACGGCGCCATGCCGCGGGCCGTCGCCCGCATCACCGACGCGGACGCCGAGCTCACCAGGATCTCCCGGCGCAACGCCGGCCTGCTCGGGCTCGGCGCGGGAGCATCCGTGCTGGTGGCGGGCCTGACCCTGTGGGGCACGCTGTTGCTGGGCGTCGCGGCGGTGTCGGCGGGCACCCTCGGCCCCGTACCGCTCGCCGTCCTCGTGCTCACGGCACTGGCCGCGTTCGAGATCGTCGCGCCGCTGCCCGCAGCAGCGGCGCGCCTCGGCGCGGTCCAGGCCTCGGGCACCCGCCTGTTCGACGTCCTCGACACCCCGCCCGCCGTGCGCGTCCGACCCGCGGCGCACCGCGACCCGAAGGTTGCCGGCCTGCACGTCCGCGGCGTCGGCGTCCGCTACGGCCCCGCCGAGCCGTGGGCGCTGGCCTGCGTCGATCTCGATCTCGCGCCCGGGGAGCGGATCGCGATCGTCGGCCCGAGCGGATCGGGCAAGAGCACCCTCGCCGACGTGCTGTTCCGATTCCGCGATCCCGACCGCGGCACGGTCCTGCTCGACGGCACCGACATCACCTCGGTGGAGCCGGATGCCGTCCGCGCGGTGATCAGCGGGATGCCGCAGGACCCGCACATCTTCGCCGGCACCGTCGGGGCGAACCTGCGCCTGGCCCGCCCCGACGCAACCGACAACGACCTGCACGCGGTGCTGGAACGGGTGCGGATGAGCGCCCTGGCGCTCGACGACGAGGTCGGCGCCCATGGGACACGCCTGTCCGGCGGCATGCGGCAGCGGCTCGCACTGGCCAGGGCGCTGCTCGCGGACCCGCGCATCCTCGTGCTCGACGAACCCACCGCGCACCTCGACCCCGACACCCGCGACGCCGTTCTCGCCGACCTGCTGACCGCCACCGAGGGCCGTTCCCTGATTCTGATCACCCACGACCGGGCCGGACTCGACCGGTTGGACCGGGTCGTCGAGCTCATCGGCGGCCGAACTTCTCCGCTGGACCGCGACGACGACCTGTCAGGGTCCCTGCACCAGAATCATGAGCCCGTGTCGCACCGCTCCCACCGACTGTGATGGGGTTGTATTCGTGCGCGTTCACAGCCATCTCGCCGTACTTGCGGCGCTCGCCATGGCGCTGGTCGGCTGCTCCGCTGCTCCCACGCCGGACACCGCTCCGACGATCTCTCCTGAGACCCAGCAGGCCATCGGGCTGGACGGCTGGACCTGGCAGCCCCAGGCAGGCCGGCTAGAACTGGGCGTCACGCACACGCAGGACAGCCTCGACGGCACCGAGCCCGACGAGGCACGCCGGCGCGGGCTCGACATCCTCGGCAACGAGAGCGCCATCTGGCAGAACAGCCACCTCATGGGGTTCGGCACGCTCAACCCGGAGCCGTCCCCCGGCCGGTACGACTGGGAGAGCCTGGACCGGCGGATGAAACTCACCCGGGACACCGGCGGGCGCACCGTCCTCACCCTGTGTTGCGCGCCGGACTGGATGAAGGGCGGCACACCGGGCGAGACCGACTGGTCCCGCCTGGAGGTGGAGCCGGATCCGGCCAACTTCGACGATTTCGCCGAACTCGCCGCCGCGGCCACGCTGCGATACCCCCAGGTCGAGCGGGTACTCGTCTGGAACGAGCTCAAGGGTTTCTACCGCGAGAGGGAGAACCGCTGGGACTACGAGGCCTACACCGAGCTCTATAACAAGGTCTACACGGCGGTGAAGGCGGTGCGGCCCGACGTCCAGATCGGCGGACCCTACGCCGTACTCATCAGCCTCGACCCCGGCTCGCCCGACTCGTCCGACGTACGCGGGCCGTGGGGTGTCGCGGACCGACGGTCGCTGGCCATCATCGACTACTGGCTGGCCAACAACGTGGGCGCCGACTTCATCGCGGTGGACGCATCGACCTCGACCCGCCAGCAGACCGCGCCGTCCTCGGTGGACGGCGGCGCGCGGAAATTCGCCGACCTGACCGCCTGGATCCGGCAGCGCACCCCGCTCCCGATCTGGTGGGCCGAGTTCTACTCCGACGTCCCGAATGGCGCCGACGCCGGCCCTACCAGCCCGGCGAGCGCAGTGGCGACGCTCGCGACGGTCGCCGCCTACGCGCAGTCCGGCGTCTCGGTCGCCCTGCTCTGGGGGCCCCAAGGACACAGCCTCCGATACTCCGCGCTGTGGACCGACGCCACCGAGAACGGCGGCGGAAAGCCCACCCCGCTCACCCGGGCCTGGCAGTGGCTGGTGCCGCGACTCGCGCGCGGTGAGATCGAGATCGGGCGCTCCCCGACGTCGCCCCTGCTGGCGTTCCGGGCGCCCGACGGCGTGCTGGTGGTCAACCTGACCGGCGAGCCGGTCGAGGTGGCGCCCGGCACCGCGCCGCTTCCCGAATGGGCGCTCGCACTGACCACCCGCAACTCCTAGCCCGCAACTCCTAGCCCGCAACTCCTAGCCCGCGGCGACCATGTCGGGGCGGCCGCGGGCGGGCATCAGGCCTTCGGCCCGCCCGCCACGTAGATCACCTGGCCGGACACGAAACCGGCGCCCTCGCTGACGAAGAAGGAGACGGTGTGCGCGATGTCGGAGACCTGACCGGCACGTGCCATCGGGATCTGCCGCACGGGTGGCGAGGTAGGTCTCCCAGTCCTCACCGATGCGCTCCGCGGTGGCCTTGGTCATCTCGCTGACGATGAACCCGGGCGCGATGCAGTTGGCGGTGACGCCGAACTTGCCGAGCTCGATGGCCAGGGTCTTCGTGAAGCCCTGCAGGCCGGCCTTCGCGGTGGCGTAGTTGGCCTGACCGCGGTTGCCCAGCGCCGAGGTGGAGGACAGGTTGACGATGCGACCCCACCTGGCCG
>JBKJPD010000504.1:0-4193 GCA_046595345.1 Pseudonocardia sp. | reverse complement strand
CGCCACGCCCGAGACCTCGAGCGCGGTCACGTCCCAGCCGCCGCTCGCCAGCCAGACGGCGTCCGCGCCCTCGCCGCAGCCGACGTCGAGCACCCGCCCCGGAGTGAGCCCGGCGATCTCGGCCACGAGCGCACCATTGGGCCGGCCGCTCCACAGCTGCTCCCGGTCGGCGTACCGGCTGTCCCACTCCGCCCGCACCGCGGGGTCTCCGACATATCCGTCGGCAGGCGAAGGGGCGTCGGACACAGGCGATCCTGCCGCGATGTCATCGGTCACCGTCCAATCGTCGCCCATCGCGTCCCGGTCTCGCCACTACCGTTGCCGGTTCGGTGGAACGGCATCCAGGGCGAGGAACAGCCGGGCCGTCGTCGCCCTCCGGCTCAGGACGGGGGGTCAGCGCGGGAGGGCGGTGAGGAACCGTGCCGCGATGGGGTTTGACGGCACGCCGCCGGTCTGACCGTCCTGGACGAACACCGCAAAGGCCACATCGCCCTGGTAGCCGGTGAACCAGGAGTGCGCGGTGGGCGGGTTGCCGTGCTCGGCGGTTCCGGTTTTGCCCAGCACCGGCCCGCCAGGTATCCCGGCGAGGTTCCTCGCGGTGCCGTCGGTGACCACGGCGCGCATCAGGGTGGCCAACGCCGGCAGGATCGCCGACTGTGGCGCGGGGGGCGGGTTGGTCGCGGTGGCCGGCCTCCCCACGAGCAAGCTCGGTGCGGGGACGCTGCCACGCGCGGCGGTGGCGGCGATGAGGGCCTCGGACAAGGGGCTGACCAGGTCGCTGCCCTGCCCGAACGCGTTCGCCGCCTTCCCGACGGCGTCGGCACCCGGTGTGTAGGCGCCGCTGAACGAGTCGACCGGTAGTTGCCAGCCCGCGCCGACACCGAACGCCGCGGCGGCCTGATCCAGAGCGCGGTCGGGGAGCTTCTGCGACAACAGCGAGAAGCTGGTGTTGCAGGAGTTCGCGAACGCCTGGGTGAGGGTGACGGTGCCCAGGTCGAAATTGTTCTCGTTCGGGATCGTGCGGCCGTCGATGGTCAGCGATCCCGGACACGCCACGGTGGTGTCCGGTTGGGCCACGCCGGACGCCAGGACCGCCGCGGCAGTGACGATCTTGAAGGTGGAGCCGGGTGGGTACCGTCCGGCGAGGGCGATGTCGAACGGTGCGGCGGTGCTGTTGGCAACCGCGAGGATCTCGCCCGTCGAGGCCCGGATCGCCACGATCGCCGCCGCCGGGGCGACACCGGCCAGTGCCTTCTCGGCGGCCTGCTGCACACCGCTGTCGATGGTGGTGGCCAGCGCGGTGCCCGGGGCGCCGGTGATCTGCCCGATCGGGGTGAGCGCGCCCTGCGCGGTGCGGACGCTGATGGTCGCGCTCGCGGTACCGGCGAGTTGAGTGTTGAACACCTGCTGCAGACCGGACACACCGATCTGGTCGGCGGCCAGGTATCCCGGTCCGGCCGTCTTCAGTGCCTCGGCGGTCGGTGCGGCGATCTGGCCGATCAGCGGTTGCGCGTAGTGCGGACTCGGCCCGGCGAGTTGGGTGCCGGTGTGGAACACGGTGCCGGGCAGGTCGTGGATCTGACCGGCCACGGCCGCGTAGTCAGATTTGCGCAAGGTGATGACCGGCACGAAATCGTTCGGGCCTGCAGCGGAGATACTGGCGGTGATATCTGCGGCGGTGATGTGCAGTGCGCCCGCCAGGGTGGCGGCGAGCCGGCCCGGGTCGGGGACCAGCTTCGGTTCGATCCCGACGGTGACGGTGTCGACCTGGCTCAGTAGCGGTCGGCCCGAGGCGTCGAGGATGGGCGCCCGCTCCGGCAGCCTCCGGTCGAGCACCAGCGTGTCGCCGACACCGAGTTTCGGGTGGACGTCCTGGGGCTGCCAGTGCACCCGCCAGTTCCCATCGGTGTCCTGGACCATTGCGAGTTGCCCGCCGTAGGTCCACGGTGTGGCCAGGCCCGGCAAGGTCCAGGCCGCCGCGAAGGCCAGCATGGAGGTGTCGCCGTTGCTGGTGACCGCGCCTGCGGTGAGCTGGGCGGAGGTGGGCTTGAGCGCTGCCACGCCGGCCTTGAGCACCGGTGTCGCCGCGGCGGGATCGTCGGTGGCCGCGGCCGCGGCCGTCACGTCGCCCGCCCCCAACGCAGAGAGGAACACCTGCCCGGCGGCCTGCTCGGCGTTGTCTCCGGCGGAGCAGGCGGCGAGCAGCAGGACCGTCACCAGGGTGGCGGCGAGGATCCAGTGCCGGGCCGTCCGCGCCGGCCTCGCGTCAACTGGGTGCCACGGCATACCCGCAGGCTACCGGGACCGGTGTGAGCGCCCAGCTCACCGGGCTGCCGGGCGAGCACACCGTCCAGCCGTGTGCTGTGGTGGTGGATGAGCAGTGAATCCCGGTCCTGCGGTGAACGGAAGCGGGGTCGAGCCGACGAACCACATGTGAGAACCTCGGGCGATGCGCACCCAGGTGGGAATCGTGGGCGCGGGACCGGCGGGGTTGCTGCTGTCGCACCTGCTGGCCCGCTCCGGCATCGAGTCGGTCGTGCTGGAGTCCCGCAGCCGCGAGCACGTCGAGGGGCGGGTCCGTGCAGGCGTGCTGGAGCACCCCACGACGGAACTTCTGCGTGAGGTCGGCCTCGGTGAACGGATGGACCACGAGGGCCTGGCCCACGAGGGCATCTCGCTGTGCTTCGACGGTGCCGACCACCGCATCGACTTCGCCGATCTGGTCGGCCGCGGGATCGTCGTCTACGGGCAGCAGGAGGTGGTCAAGGACCTCATCGCCGCCCGCCTGCGCGACGGCGGCGACATCCGGTTCGAGGTCTCCGACGTCGTGCTCGACGGCATCACCGACGATCCGGTGATCGGCTTCACCCGGGTGTCCGGTGAGCGCGAGGAGCTGCGCTGCGACGTCATCGCCGGCTGCGACGGCTTCCACGGCATCAGCCGCGGCGCGCTGGGGCGCGCGGGCAGCGTCACCGTGTTCGACCGGCGCTACCCCTTCGCCTGGCTCGGGATCCTCGCCAGGGCCGCGCCGACGCACCACGAGCTCGTCTATGCCCACCACGCACGGGGGTTCGCTCTGTACTCGATGCGCAGCCCCGAGATCACCCGGCTCTACCTTCAGGTCCCGCCCGACACGGACGCCGCCGACTGGTCCGACTCGCAGATCTGGGACGAGCTCGGCGTCCGGCTCGCGGCCGACGGCTTCACTCTCAACGAGGGCCCACCGATCGAGAAGGGCGTCACGGGCATGCGCAGCGTCGTGGCCGAGCCGATGCGGCACGGGCGGCTGTTCCTCGCGGGCGACGCCGCGCACATCGTCCCGCCGACCGGAGCCAAGGGCATGAACCTCGCGATCGCCGACGTCCGGGTGCTCTCCGAGGCGCTGACCGGCTTCCTCCGTGGCGGCGACGAGGCAGGTGTCG
Source organism: Pseudonocardia sp. (assembly GCA_046595345.1). Lineage (GTDB taxonomy): Bacteria > Actinomycetota > Actinomycetes > Mycobacteriales > Pseudonocardiaceae > Pseudonocardia. The sequence goes on along the minus strand of JBKJPD010000504.1, from coordinate 771 downwards.
ACGCCTACTCCGACACCTGCCTGCGCCGCGTCTGGCGTGCGGAGCACTTCTCGTGGTGGATGACGTCGATGCTGCACACCCTGCCCGACGCCGACCCGTTCACCCGCAGGCTGCAGCTCTCCCAACTTCGCTACACGGTGTCCTCGCGTGCCGCGGCCACCAGCCTCGCCGAGAACTACGTCGGCCTGCCCCACGGTGGCGCGCTGTGACCGGCTACCGCCAGGCCCCCGGGGGGACCCACCCGCCGCTGCTGTTCGAGGGCTACCACAGCACCGGGCTGCGGGCGCCCTCGCAGGCTCCGGTCGTACTGCGCCATCGGCTCACCGAGGTGACCGGCCCGCTGATCACCGGCACGATCGGCCCGTCCGACCACGACCTGACGATGCAGCACGCGGGCGAGCCGATCGGGCAGCGGATCATCGTGTTCGGCCGGGTCCTGGACGCGGACGGCCGCGCGGTGCCCGACACCCTCGTCGAGGTGTGGCAGGCCAACTCGGCGGGCCGCTATGCCCACGCCCGCGACACCTGGCCGGCACCGCTGGACCCGAACTTCACCGGCGGTGGCCGGGTGATCACCTCCGCGTACGGCGCCTACTCGTTCACCACGATCAAGCCCGGCGCCTACCCCTGGGGCAACCACCGCAATGCCTGGCGCCCCGCGCACATCCACTTCTCGTTGTTCGGCCGGGCGTTCGCCCAGCGGCTGGTGACACAGATGTACTTCCCCGACGACCCGCTGTTCGCCCAGGACCCGATCTACAACTCGGTGCC
>JBKJPD010000470.1:0-6954 GCA_046595345.1 Pseudonocardia sp. | reverse complement strand
CTGGGCCTCGCCGACCTCCTCGCGGGCGCCCTCGCCGCGTACCGGGGCATCTGACCGTTCACTGACCGCTATCGCTCTGGCCGCCCGTCGCCCGCCCCGTCGGCGTTAGGGTGGGCTCGCCAAGATCCCATAATGTGATCACCGCCGAGCACCGGAGCTGAATGTGACGAGCCGGACCCGTGAGCAGGCGCCCACCGCGGACCCCGAGCTGACCGCCCTCGGCGCCCTCTACGCGCGGCACACGCCCGACCTGGCGGGACTCTCCGGTGACCACCAGCCGATCCTGCTGGCCGCCGCCCGATCCCACCGCGAGCTCGCCGGGCAGCGCCCGCCGGGCGAGCCGGTGATCCGGATACGGGCAGCGGAGGCGGTGGGTGTGGGAGTCACCGGATTGGGCGACGGACCCGTCGGGGCCGTGGTCGAGGTCGTCACCGACGACATGCCCTACCTCGTGGGATCGCTGCTCGCGGCCGTCGTCAACGCAGGCGGGGAGGTACGCCGCCTCATCCACCCGATCGTCGTGGTGCGCCGCACGCCGGACGGGACGCTCGCCGAGGTGCTCACCGCCGCCGATCCGGCCGCGCCGCCACCGGGCACTCTCGTCGAGTCCTGGATCAACCTCGACCTCGGGCCGGTCAACAGCACGCCTGCCGAGCTGGAGAAGGCGCTCAGCGGCGTGCTGCGCGATGTCCGGGAGGTCGTCGAGGACGCCGAGCCGATGGTCCGCCGCGCCCGCGGGCTCGCCGACGAGCTCGCCGGGCAGCCGGCCGGGTCCGGCGACACGCGGCCCGCCGAGGTCGCCGAGCTCCTGCGCTGGCTGGCCGACGGGCACTTCACATTCCTGGGCCACCGGTACTACCCGGCCGGGGCCGTCGCGATCGCCGACCTGGGGACGGGGCTCGGCGTTCTGCGGCACCACCAGGGAATCGCCGCGACCTTCCCGCCGCGCATCGACGCCGAGCACCCCGACCTGCTCATCATCACCCGCGCGAGCACACCGAGCCCGCTGCGTCCGATGCACCCCTATTACCTGGCGATCACCGCCGTCGACGCCGACGGCCGGGTGGCCGGTGAGCACAGGTTCCTCGGCACGCTCACGGTGCCCGCGCTCTACGAGAGTGTGCTCGACATCCCGGTCGTCGAACGCCGGGTGCGTCACGCGATCCACCGTGCAGGGTTCCCGCTGGAGTCCTACTCCGGCCAGCAGATGCTCGAGGTGATCTCCGGGCTGCCGCGTGAGGAGCTGTTCAGCGCCGGCGAGCAGCGGCTGCACGACACGGCCGTCGGGGTGCTGGCGGTGGCCGGAGGAAACTCCGTCCGTCTGTTTCTGCGCCCCGACCCGTACCGCCGATTCCTGTCCTGCCTGGTCTACCTGCCGCGCGACCGGTACACCACGTCGTCGCGGCTGGCGATGGCCGACGTGCTGACGCAACGGCTCGGCGGGCGTTCGGTGGACCACACGGCACGGGTGTCGGAGTCCCGGCTCGCGCTGGTGCACTTCACCGTTCACACCCACTCCGACGCGGCAGGCTTCGGCGACGTCGACGTCGCGGCGTTGCAGGACGAGCTGACCGAGGCCGTCCGCACCTGGGACGACCGGCTGCTCTCCCGCCCCGACGGTTCGTCGGTCGCGGCGCTGCTCCCCGGCGTCCCGGAGGCCTACAAGGCTGCGGTCGCGCCCGCCCAGGCCGTCGAGGATCTGCACCGGATCGCGGCGCTGACCGGCCCCGGCGACTTCGGGGTGAAACTGCACCCGGTGGCGAAATCGCAGGACCGGCGCTTCTCGCTCTACCTCGGCGGGGACCCAGCCACGCTCACGGCGGTGCTGCCGCTGCTCCAGCAGCTCGGGGTGGACGTGCTCGACGAGCGGCCCTCGGAGTTCGTCCGGCCCGACGGCATGTCGGCCCACCTCTACGACTTCGGCCTGTGCCTCGACGAGGCCACCCGCGCCGCGCTGGAGGGGCGCGGGGAGACGGAGAGCGACCGGTTCTCGGCGCTGGTGCTGCGGGCCGGGCTGCCATGGCGGGAGGTCGCGGTGCTGCGCGCCTACGCGCGCTACGCCCGCCAGCTCGGCAGCCCCTACGGGCCGCAGTACGTGGCGGACACGCTGCTCGGGCAACCCGACGTCGCGCGCGCGCTCGTCGCCCTGTTCCGGGCCCGGTTCGACCCGGCGCTCGAGAACCGCGACACGACGATGGACGAGGCGCTGGCGGTGGTGCGGGAGCAGATCGACGCCGTCACCGGGCTCGACGCCGACCGGATCCTCCGCGGCTACCTCGCGATGATCACTTCGACGCTGCGCACCAACTGGTTCCGCGGTCGCTCCTTCTTCTCGTTCAAGATCGACCCGTCGGGCATCCCGGACATGCCTGCGCCCCGTCCGAAGTTCGAGATCTTCGTGTACTCGCCGCGGGTGGAGGGCGTGCATCTGCGGTTCGGGGCGGTCGCGCGCGGCGGGCTGCGGTGGTCGGACCGCCCGCAGGACTACCGCACGGAGATCCTCGGGCTGGTCAAGGCGCAGGCCGTCAAGAACGCGGTGATCGTGCCGGTCGGGGCGAAGGGCGGGTTCTTCGTCCGGGCGGCGCAGCCCGACCCCGCCGAGGTCGAGGCGTGCTACCGCATGTTCATCTCGGGGCTGCTGGACGTCACCGACAACCTGATCGACGGTGCCACCGTGCCTCCGGCCGACGTCGTTCGCCATGACGGTGACGACTCCTATCTCGTCGTCGCCGCAGACAAGGGCACGGCGAAGTTCTCCGACACCGCCAACGAGGTCGCCGCGTCCTACGGGTTCTGGCTCGGCGACGCGTTCGCCTCGGGCGGCTCGGTCGGCTACGACCACAAGGCGATGGGCATCACGGCGAAGGGGGCGTGGGAGAGCGTCAAGCGCCATTTCCGGGAACTCGGCCTCGACACCCAGGCGACCGAGTTCACCGTCGTCGGAGTCGGGGACATGTCCGGGGACGTGTTCGGCAACGGCATGCTGGCATCCCGCCACATCCGGCTGCTGGCGGCGTTCGACCACCGGCACGTGTTCGTCGACCCGACGCCGGACGCCGCGACGAGCTTCGCCGAACGTGAGCGGATGTTCGCGCTGCCCTACTCGTCGTGGGACGACTACCCGCGTGAGTTGATCAGCAAGGGCGGCGGGGTATGGCCGCGGACGGCCAAGTCGGTGCCGGTCGGGCCGGAGATCCGGGCCGCGCTCGGGCTGGCCGACGACATCGCCCCGGGGAGCGACGGGCCGGCGGTCATCACATCGCTGAGCCCGCCGGAGCTGATGGCCGCGATCCTGCGCGCGCCCGCCGACCTGCTGTGGAACGGCGGGATCGGCACCTACGTCAAGTCTTCCGGGGAGTCGCACGCCGACGCGGGAGACAAGGCCAACGACGCCGTCCGGGCCGACGGCGGTGAACTGCGGGTCAAGGTCGTCGGCGAGGGCGGGAATCTGGGGCTCACGCAGAAGGGGCGCATCGAGTTCGCCCACGCGGGCGGCAAGATCAACACGGACGCGATCGACAACTCGGCGGGCGTGGACTGCTCCGACCACGAGGTCAACATCAAGATCCTGCTCGACCGGCTCGTCGCCGCGGGCGAGCTGGACCGCGACGCGCGCAACGCCGTCCTCGTGGAGATGACCGACGAGGTCGGTGAGCTCGTACTCGCCGACAACCGCGACCAGAACGCCGTGCTCGGCATCGCGCGGGCGCATGCCCCCGCGATGGTGAACGCGCACGGCAGGCTCGCCACCGACCTGGTCGCCCGCCACGGGCTCGACCGGCACCTGGAGGTCCTGCCCGACGCTGCCGGATTCGCCGAGCTCGAAGCCTCTGGCGGGGGCCTGACCAGCCCCGAGCTCGCCACCCTGCTCGCCCACACCAAGCTCGACCTCACCGCACAGGTGCTCGCCACCGACCTGCCCGAAGTGGCCGCATTCGCCGGCCGGATCGCGGAGTACTTCCCGCGGGAGATGCGCGAGCGGTTCCCCGCGGCGATCACCAGACATCCGCTGCGCCGCGAGATCGTGACGACGCAGTTGGTCAACGAGATGGTCGACGGCGCCGGCATGACGTACGCGTTCCGGCTCGGGGAGGAACTCGCCGCCAGCTGCACCGACGCCGTTCGCGCCTACGCCGTCACCACAGCTGTGTTCGATCTGCCCGCGCTGTGGGCCGAGCTTCGCGAACCGCACATCACGACGGCGGTGTCGGACGGGATCGTGCTGGAGTCACGCCGGCTGCTCGACCGGGCGTCGCGGTGGTTCCTCACCAACCGTCCGCAGCCGCTCGCCGTCGGTGCGGAGACGGCGCGCTTCGCGGGCAGCGTGCAGGAGTTGCGGGGCCGGTTGGCCCGACTGATGCGGGGCCGCGAGCTGGCCACCGTCGAGTCGCAGGCCGCCGAGCTGCGCGGTGCCGGGGTCGGCGCCGAGTGTGCGCTGCGGTCGGCGACGCTGGTATACGACTACGGGCTGCTCGACGTCGTCGAGCTCACCGAACTCTCCGAGCGCGAGCGGGAGCCGCGCAGGCCGGACGAGGTCGCGGCGCTGTACTACGCGCTGTCGGAGCACCTCGGCATCGACCTGGCGCTGACGTCGGTCAGCGCGCTCGAACGCGGCGACCGGTGGCACGCACTGGCCCGCCTCGCGCTGCGCGACGACCTGTACGGGTCGCTGCGGGCGATCACCCTCGACGCGCTGCGCGAGGCAGCGCCGGGTACCCCGGTGGACGAAGCCATCGCGCAGTGGGAGGCGGCGAACGCCTCGCGGCTCGTACGGGCCAGGTCGGCGCTGCACGAGGTCGAGACGGCTGGGCAGCTCGATCTCGCCACCCTGTCGGTGGTGTCGCGCCAGCTCCGCGGGCTGGCTCGCTGAGGGAGTCTGGCAGGGTGGGGGCGTGGTGCACTTCATCGCGCAGGTGCCCCTGCGCTGGACCGATCAGGACTCCTACCGCCATGTCAACCACGCGCGCGCGGTGACGTTGTTGGAGGAGGCCCGGATCGGGCTGTTCTTCGCCGCGGCCGCGGCCGCGGGCGTCACCGGGTTCGCGGGCGGGCTGCTCGTCACCGGGTTGAACGTGGAGTACAAGCGGCAGATCGGCTACCGACCGCACCCGCTGCGCGTGGCGATGTGGGTCGACGATGTACGCGCGGCGTCGTTCCGGATCTCCTATGAGATGCACGACGGCCCCGACGACACCGATCCCGTCGCCATCACGGCGTGGACGCGGATGGCGCTGTTCGATCTCAGCGCGCAGCGACCTCGCCGGGTGACCGCCGACGAGCGGGATTTCCTCGCACACTGGACGGACGGACCATGACGGCGTTGACCATTCCCGACCCCGCGGACCGCGGCGATCTCGGCTCGTTCGTCGCGCGGGTGGTGCGGCTCGACCAGATGGCGACCATGCGGTTGCGCGCGGTGGGGGACCGGGTGACGGCCTGGGCATCCACGCCGTTCGACGTGCTGGCCACCCGCTCGGTGCACGGTTCGATGGAGCCCGACGACGTCACGGTGCCCGCCGCGGGGCTGCTCACCGCGCTGGCCGTCGATCGGGCCGAGGTGGTCGACCCCGGCGCCGGCGGGTTCTGGGTGGGAACGCTTCCCCCCGACGACGGCTGGGATCTGGTGGACGACGTTCCCGCCGCCGAACTGGAGGGGCTTACCGAACGGGGTCTCACCGTGGCCCGGGAGAACGCGGGCCCGCTCGGTCCGCCCGCATCGCTACTGGACCAGACGGTGCTCACGGTGACCACCGCGGGCAGGCGGGGAGGGGTGAAAGTGCCGATGCGCTGCCTGTTCGCGCTGTCCGGTATGGGTTTCATCGGTGCCGATGGCGGTTCCGTGCGCGTCTCTGCCACCGGGTCCTGGATGCGCCTCGACGCCCGATACGGGGCTGTCGTGCGGAGGCGGATCACGGCTCTGCCGCTGCTGCTGGCCTGAGTCGCTAGGCCAACCACACCGCTGTGTCCGGGGGGAGCAGGTCGCCGTCGAGCGGTCCGCTGGACAGCAGCACGTCACCGGGTGGGAGCGAGACGGGCGCGTCGGAGGTGTTCAGCGCACACACGAGCGTAGAGCCCGAACGACGGAACGCCAGGCACCCCTCCGGGGCCCCGAACCACTCCAGCATCTCGCCCGCGAAGCCCGCGTGTGTGTGCCGCAGGTCCAGGGCGCGGCGCCACAGCGACAGCGTCGACCCGGTGTCCTCCAACTGGCCGGCGACCGTGAGCTCCCCGTACTCCGGTGGCATGGGCAGCCAGGGCGCGCCGGAGGTGAAACCGAAGCCGGGCGCGCCGCCCTCCCAGGGGACCGGTGCGCGACAGGCGTCGCGGCCGCGCTCGGTGTGCCCGGAGCGTTCCCAGACGGGGTCCTGCAACGCCTCGTCGGGAAGGTCGACGTCGGACAGGCCCAGTTCCTCGCCGTTGTAGATGAAGATCGTGCCGGGCAGAGCGCACAGCACCAGCGTCATCGCCCGGGCCCGGGCCGTCCCGACCTCGCCGCCGCCGTAGCGGCTGACCGGGCGGGACACGTCGTGGTTGGACAACGTCCAGGTCGGGGCGGCACCCACGGACTCGACCGAAGCCATCGAGTGTTGCACCGCCTCCTGGATCGAGGCCGCGTCGAACGCTGACGCGGCCAGCCGGAAGTTGAACCCCAGGTGCAGTTCGTCGTTGCGCAGGTAGCGGGCGAAACGTTCGTCGTCGCTGACCTGGATCTCGCCGATCGCGATCCGGCCGGGGTAATGGTCGATCACGGCGCGGATCATTCGGTGCACGTCGTGGACGCCCGCGTGGTCGAACCGGGGGTCCCCGTCGGAGTGCCTCAGCAGCGCCACGTCGGTGTCGGTCGAGTCGGGTAGTCCATCGGGCTTGCTCATGCCGTGGGCGACGTCGATGCGGAACCCGTCGACGCCGCGGTCGAGCCAGAACCGCAGCGTCTTCTCCTGGTCGGCCCACACC
>JBKJPD010000379.1:0-8457 GCA_046595345.1 Pseudonocardia sp. | reverse complement strand
GAGCTTGGTGATGTCGGTGACCATGTCCGCGGTCGGACTCGCGGCCGCGACACGGTCGAGCAGTTCCCTGAGCTGATCGACCATCTCGCCATAGCCCGGCGGGATCAGAGCGCCGGTCCCCGTGCTGGTCCACTCCGCCTGCGCATCGGTCCGCATGAGAGGGCTCGGCAGGACCGTCGGCAGGGGGAGACTCCGCGGTTCATAGGTCACAGCTATTCCTGACTGTAGGCGGTAAGACGGGAAACCGCCCTGTCATTTGCCGACACAACAGGGCGCCCCATCCCAACGTGCAATGCCTCACGGTCTACACGAAGCAGGATTTCAGTGGCGATCCACGGGCCCGTGGCGGCTGTGACCGCAGGAGCCACTCGTACTGGCCGGTGGGACCGGGGACGGGCGTGCCCTGCTCGCCGCACGAGTGCTCGGCGGCGACCTGGGCGACCTGGGCACATCGTTCATTGCGACCGCAGAGTGCATGGCTGCGCCGGGCTGGAAGCAGATGGTGGTCGACAGCTCGCTCGACGACGTTGTCCGCACGGAGGCGTTCACCGGGCTCCCGACGAGCATGCCGGCCCCTGCGATCCGGGCCGCCGGTCTCGATCCCGCCGCTCTCGACGAGCAGGTGCGGCCCGCCGTCTCGGCGGTTCACGGGATTCCCACGGTGGCCGAGCTGGTCGCCCGGCTCCAGCGGGAGTACGACCAGGCTTGTGCCGAAGGCCCGTAGATCAGTGCGATCGACACCGGTGAAGACCGTATCCGGCAGAGCCGCTGCGGACGGCATCCGCGACGACTGCCTCCACGGCGTCGAACGCCGGTTCGGTCTCGCCGGTTGCCGTCCTGGCGTCCGCCACCCATCCGCGGCCCGGCTCGGGCTCTGGATGGAAAGAGCCCCGGGCCTCATGCAGGTAGGTGCGCTCGGAGTGCTGCTGACCACGCGTGGGGGGAGACGCTGTACCTCGGGCGGCCCGCGGGCGATACTTCCTGTTCTGATGACCTCCGGTCTATTACTGCTCGCGGACTCCCGGCTGCCCTCCGGCGGCCACGGGCACTCCGGCGGGGTCGAGGCGCTCATCGACCGCGGCCTGCTGCGGACCGAGGCGGACCTCGGCCTGTTCCTGGAGGGTCGCGTCCGCACGGGCGGCCTGGTCCCGGCCGCGGCGGCCGCCGCGGCCTGCGCCCTCGCGGGTTCGCCGCACGACCGGCCGGGTTCGCCGCACCGCGACGGCGGATTCGCCGATCCGTCCCCCGGGTCCGGCGCCCCCGCAGCACCCGCCCGTGGACCGCAGCACCGTGGCTCTACAGCGATCCCGCCGGTGCAGGGCGATCGTGGCGCGGCTTCGGGGGTGGCGGGCGGGTGGCGGCGCTGGGATGCGGCCGTCTCTGCTCGTATGCCGTCCGCGGCGCTGCGGGCGGCATCGCGTGCGCAGGGGTCCGCCCTGCTGCGGACCGTGTCGCTCGCGTGGCCGGGGCCGGCGGTCGACGAGTTGCGGGAACTGGGGGGTGTGCACCATCCGCTGGTACTCGGTGTCGCTGCCGCCGGAGCGGGCGCTACCCCCGAGCAGGCGGCCGCGCTCGCGCTGCACCATCTCGTCGGGGGGGCGTGTAGTGCCGCGGTGCGGTTGCTCGGGCTCGACCCGCTCGCCGTCGCCGCGGTCGCCGCCGCGGTGGGCCGGGTCGCCGAACCGGTCGCTGCCGACGCCGCGCGGATCGCCGCACTCGCCGTCGCCGCGGACGACCCGGACCTGCTCCCCGTCGAGGGCAGCCCCCTGCACGATGTACTGGCCCAACTGCACCACTCCCACCTCCACCGACCATCGGGGGCGACCCTCTTTGCATCGTGACGATCTGGTGACACATGCGCCGCTCGCGGCCGGACCCGCGGGACCGTTACGCGTCGGCATCGGGGGGCCGGTCGGCGGCGGCAAGACCGCGCTGGTCGCGGCCCTGTGCCGGGCCCTGCGCGACGAGTTCTCGCTCGTCGTGGTCACCAACGACATCTACACCGAGGAGGACGCCGAGTTCCTGCGCCGTCACGGCGTGCTGCCCGACGAGCGGATCCGGGCGGTCCGCACCGGCTGCTGCCCGCACACCGCGATCCGCGACGACATCACCGCCAACCTCGATGCCGTCGAAGACCTGATCGCCCGCCACGATCCCGATCTCGTGCTCGTGGAGAGCGGCGGCGACAACCTCACCGCGACGTTCAGCTACGGGCTCGTGCACGCCCAGATCTTCGTGCTCGACGTCGCAGGCGGGGACAAGGTGCCGCGCAAGGGTGGCCCCGGCGTCACCCGCTCGGACCTGCTGGTGATCAACAAGATCGATCTCGCACCGATGGTCGGAGCCGACCTCGACGTCATGCGCGCCGACGCCGAGCGGGTCCGTGAGGGGCGGCCGACCCTGCTCGTCTCGCTCCGCGACGAGCCCGGAGCGGCAGCGATCACCGCGTGGGTCAGGGCGCGGGTCCGGGCGCGACGCGGGTGAGGGACGGCCTGACCGCCGTCGCCCGGCTGTCCGTCGGGCGGGGAGCCGAGCGGCAGCGGATCCACTGGACACACGCGTGGCCGGTGATCCTGCGCCCCACCGGGGACGATCGGGTGCATCTCGTGCACGGGGCAGGCGGGCCGCTCGGCGGTGACGCGCTGTCGCTGCGGGTGGACATCGGTGCGGGCGCGGCACTGGCGGTGCGCAGCGCGGGCGCGACGCTGGTCCAGCCGGGGCGCAGCGGTGCGCCGGCCCGCTGGGACACGACGGTGACGATCGGCGCCGGTGGACGGCTCGACTGGGCGCCGGAAGCCACCATCGTCACCGACGGCGCGGTGTTCGACGCGCACCTGCGGGTCGAACTCGCCCCGGACGCTGCGGCCACCGTCCGGGAGATCGTGGTGCTCGGCCGCCACGGCGGGAGCGGGGGCCGGTACCGGGGCGAGCTCACCGTCACGATCGGCGGCGAGGCCCTCCTCTCGCACGCCACGGTGCTCGATGGGGCGGACGCGGCCCTGAGTGGTCCGGGCGGGACGGCGGGCGCCCGCGCCGTCGGAACGCTGCTCGTCGCGGGACCGTCCGGTCTGCCGAAGGGAGTAACCGGCGCGGACCTCCCGGCCGGGACGGCCGGCGCCATCGGCGCATCGGCGGGTCCGGCCGGTGGAGACGGCGCGGCCGGTGGGACTGGTGTGGCCGGTATGGCTGGTGGGTCCGGCAGCGGGGAGAGTCCCGGGGTGAGGTGGGCGTGGAGCGAGCTCGACGGCCCGGGCCGGCTGCTGCTGGCCGTCGGCGACCCCGGCCCGGTGACGGCGCTGCTGGACGCGGCGGCCGGTGGGCTCACCGGAAACCGACGGTGATCATGTGCGTCGGTCGGCCCGGCCTACCACAGGCCACCAGCACTTCCCCGCTCTGAGCCACGCCGGCGCCGCGGTTGTCCCCATCGCCCGCTGTTCGTCCACAGTCTCGAGGCACCTCTGGCGTGGGTGCAGGCCCTCGGTCGAGCATCGCAGGCGTGAACATCGGCGTGACGGTGACGGTGGGCGCCATCCTCGGGGTGCTGGCCGGGGCGGGTGCGAGGTGGGTGCTGGGCCGGCTGCGGCGCGGGGTGCGGGTGCCACGGCCGTGGTGTGAGATCGCGGTCGGCGTCACATGGGCCGCGATCGCGGGGGTGTGGGCCGGGGGAGCGTTGCCGACACGCTGGGTGCCGGTGCTGCTCGGGCTGGCCTGGCTGGGAGTGGCGGCGGGTGCGGTCGACCTGCGCCACCACCGCCTGCCCGACGCGCTCACCCTGCCCGCGCTGCCGATCGCGCTGCTGCTGCTGGTGCCGCTCGGGTCCGGTGCGGTCGGTCGCGCATCGCTGGGCGCCGTGGTGGCGGCGGGCGCCCACGCCGTGGTGCACCTGGTCGCACCGCACGCCATGGGCGGGGGTGACGTCAAGCTCGCCGGGCCGCTGGGAGCGGTCCTGGCGGCCGTGTCGTGGCCCGCCCTCGCGCTGGGGGCGGTGCTCGCAGCGGTGCTGACAGGCGTCGTGGCGGTCGCCGGCATCGTGACCGGGCGGTTGCGGGCGGGGGCATCGTTACCGCACGGCCCGTCGATGGTGCTCGCGGGCTGGTTGGTCGTGGCGGGCGCGGGCGTCGGGGGGTGAGAGGATGACGTCCGTGCTGCGTTGGATCACTGCCGGAGAGTCCCACGGTCCCGCGCTGGTCGCCGTGCTGGAAGGCATGGTCGCCGGAGTGGAGATCACCACCAAGGAGCTGGCCGCCGAGCTGGCCCGCCGCCGCCTCGGCCACGGCCGGGGTGCGCGGATGAAGTTCGAGGCCGACGAGCTCGAAGTGCTCGGCGGTGTGCGCCACGGCATCACCCAGGGCGGCCCGGTCGCCGTGCGGATCGGCAACACCGAGTGGCCCAAGTGGGAGACCGTGATGGCGGCCGACCCGGTCGATCCGGAGCTCATCGCGAACCGGGCCCGCAACGCACCGCTCACCCGGCCCCGCCCCGGTCACGCTGACCTCGCCGGCATGACGAAGTACGGGTTCGACGACGCCCGGCCGGTTCTGGAACGGGCCAGCGCGCGGGAGACGGCCGCCCGCGTGGTGCTGGGCACCGTCGCCCGCGCGTTCCTCAAACAGGCCTTCGACGTCGACATCGTCTCCCACGTCGTGGCCCTCGGGTCGGTCGAGGCACCCGACGACGAGCAGCCCGGTCCCGGCGACCTCGAACGGGTCGACGCCAGCCCGGTACGGGCATGGTCGGACGCCGCCACCGCGGCGATGGTCGCCGAGGTCGATGCGGCGCAGGAGGAGGGCGACACGCTCGGCGGTGTCGTCGAGGTGATCGCCTACGGGCTGCCGGTCGGGCTCGGTTCCTACGTTCAGTCCGACCGCAGGCTCGATGCCCGGCTCGCCGGGGTCCTCATGGGGATCCAGGCGATGAAGGGCGTGGAGATCGGCGACGGCTTCCGCACCGCACGGCGCCGGGGCAGCGCGGCGCACGACGAGATGGTCCCCGGCGACCCGATCAAGCGGCTGTCCAACCGGGCCGGGGGCATCGAGGGCGGCATGACCAACGGCGAACCTGTCCGGGTGCGCGCGGCGATGAAACCGATCTCCACCGTTCCGCGCGCACTGCAGACCGTGGACACGGCCACCGGGGAGGCCGCGCAGGCCATTCACCAGCGCTCCGATGTGTGCGCCGTGCCGGCGGCCGGGGTCGTGGCCGAGGCGATGGTCGCCCTCGTGCTGGCCGACGCCGCGCTGGAGAAGTTCGGCGGCGACTCGCTGGCCGAGACCCGCCGCAACGTGCGGTCCTACCGCGACGCCGCGGGCCGGGTGCGATGAGCGTCGGCAGAGGTCCGTCCCTGGTCCTCGTGGGGGCGCCCGGGGCCGGCAAGACCACCGTCGGGCGGGTGCTGGCTCGTCGACTCGGCGTGCAGTTCACCGACGTCGACGCGCTGATCGTGGCCCGCACCGACAAGTCGATCGCCGACATGTTCCTGCAGGACGGGGAGGACGCCTTCCGCGAGCTCGAACGTGCTGTGGTCGCCGAGGCGCTGGAGGGAACCGACGGCGTACTCGCCCTCGGGGGCGGCTCGATCCTCGCCGCGGAGACCCGGCAACGGCTGCGGGGCCACCGCGTCGTGCACCTGACGGTGGGACTGTCCGACGGACTGCGGCGCACGGGGATGTCCACCGCCCGGCCGCTGCTCGCCGGGGTCAACCCGCGCTCCACGTTCAAGGCGCTGCTCGACGCCCGTCTCCCGCTCTACCGGGAGGTCGCGGTCGTCGAGGTCGACACGTTCCGGCGTAGCGCCAACCAGGTCGCGCGGGCCGTGCTCGTCGCGATCGGGGAGATCCCGGCCGAGTCGCCGGAGGACGTGGTCGACCCGACCGACCCGCTCGACATTCCGACACCGGCCACGGCGGGAGTTCCGCGCGCCGCCGGTCCGGCGCCGCTGCCGATGCCCACCACCGGCACAGGCACCGACGATCACGACGCGGGCGCACCCGCCCACCCGTGACCGTCTCCGATCGGACCCGGACCGCCCTCTAAGGTTGGCGCCATGACCGAACCGGTGCGTATCGACGTCGCCACCGAGCGGCCCTACCCGGTGCTCGTCGGCCGGGGTGTCCGCGAACGGCTGCCCGCCACCGTGGTCGCGATGGGCGCGTCGACGGCTGTTCTGGTGCACCAGCCGGCCCTGACAGATATCGCGGAACAGGTTCGCGAGGAGCTCGCCGCCGTCGGTGTCGAGGCCCATCGGGTCGAGGTGCCCGACGCCGAGGACGGCAAGTCCCTTGCCGTCGCAGGCTTCTGCTGGGAGGTCTGCGGCCGGATCGGGCTCACCCGTCGCGATGTCGTGATCTCCCTCGGTGGGGGAGCGGCCACCGACCTGGCCGGCTTCGTCGCCGCCACCTGGATGCGTGGCGTGCGGGTCGTGCACGTGCCGACCACGCTGCTCGCGATGGTCGATGCCGCGGTCGGTGGTAAGACCGGCATCAACACCGGCGCGGGCAAGAACCTGGTGGGGGCGTTCCACGAACCGTCCGCGGTCCTCGTGGACCTGGCCACCCTCGACACGCTGCCGCCCGCCGAGATAGCCGCGGGCAGCGCCGAGATCGTCAAGGCCGGTTTCATCGCCGATCCGGTGATCCTGGATCTGATCGAGGCCGACCCGGCCGCGGCGCTGGACCCCGCAGGCCCGGTGCTGCCCGAGCTGGTGCGCCGATCCATCCAGGTCAAGGCCGATGTCGTGGCCACCGATCTGCGCGAGTCGGACCTGCGCGAGATCCTCAACTACGGCCACACCCTGGGCCACGCCATCGAGCGCCGCGAGGAGTACCGGTGGCGGCACGGGGCCGCGGTGAGCATCGGGCTGGTGTTCGCCGCGGAGCTCGCCAGGGCCGCAGGCCGTCTCGACGACGCCACGGCCGACCGGCACCGCGCGGTGCTGGAGTCGGTCGGGTTGCCCGTCACCTACGAGCCCGGTGTGCTGCCCGAGCTCGTGCAGACGATGCGCGGGGACAAGAAGGCGCGCTCCGGGATGCTGCGCTTCGTCGTGCTCGACGGGCTCGCCCGCCCGGGACGGCTGGAGGGCCCGTCCCCGGAGCTTCTCGAACAGGCCTATGCCGCGGTGTCCGGCCCGGCCGTGAGCGGTCGGTAACCCACGCCGGGCTCCCGAGGTCGCGGGCGAGGACCGGGGGATGGGCCTCGCGGGCTACCCCGCCGTACGGTGGTCCCGTGCATGCCGTCCGCCGTAGGTCCCTGCGCGTGCTGCTGGCCGCGGCGGGAGTCGACGCGCTGCTGGTCACCGACCTGGTCAACATCCGCTACCTGACCGGCTTCACCGGCTCGAACGCCGCCTTGCTGGTGCACGCCGCCGGCGAGACCACCAGCCGCTTCTGCACCGACGGCCGCTACCGGACGCAGTGCGCGGAGCAGGTACCCGATCTGGAGACCGTGATCGCCCGCGGCAGCGCACTCGCGCTGGCGGGCGGTGCACGGGCGTGGGGAGTGGGCACGCTCGGCTTCGAGTCCGACGTCGTCACCGTCGACGCGCACGCCGGCCTGGTCGAGGCGGCCGAGGGCGTCGCCCTGCACCGCGTGCCCGGGCTGGTGCAGCAACTGCGACTGGTCAAGGACGACGGTGAGGTGGCATGGCTGCGTGCCGCGTGTGCGGCCGCCGACGCGGCGCTGGCCGATCTCCTCGCCGCGGGCGGTATCGCTCCCGGCCGCACCGAGCGCGACGTCGCCCTCGACCTGGAGGACCGGATGCGTCGCCACGGCGCCGCCGGCCCGTCCTTCGACACGATCGTGGCGGCCGGAGTGAACTCCGCGGTGCCCCACCATCGCCCCACCGGCACGGTGCTGCGGCGCGGGGATCTGGTGAAGCTGGACTTCGGCGCGCTGGTCGCGGGCTACCACTCGGACATGACGCGCACGTTCGTGCTCGGCCCCGCGGCCGGCTGGCAGCGCGAGGTGTACGACCTCGTCGCCGCGGCGCAGCGCGCCGGGAGCGCGGCCCTCGTGCCCGGTGCTGACGTCGTCGCCGTGGACGCCGCCGCGCGCACCGTCATCGAGGACGCCGGTCGGGGCGCGGAGTTCGTGCACGGCCTCGGTCACGGAGTCGGCCTGGAGATCCACGAGGCCCCTGCGCTGGCGAAGACCGGCAGCGGTGAACTGCTGGCAGGCATGGCCGTCACCGTCGAACCCGGGGTCTACATCCAGGGGCGCGGAGGGGTGCGCATCGAGGACACCCTCGTGGTCCGCAACGGCACACCCGAGCTGCTCACGCGCACCACGAAAGAGCTCGTCGAGGTTTAGCGGTACCCTGACCGACGCACGACGGCGCCGATCGGGCGCCGCATCTATGGACACCCCAGGACAGACGCAGGAGATACGCGCACGTGGCGACCACGAACGACCTGAAGAACGGCCTGGTGCTCAACCTCGAAGGCCAGCTGTGGGCGGTTACCG